>NZ_JBKQOT010000406.1:0-4381 GCF_052145395.1 Roseiarcus sp. | reverse complement strand
GCTCACCGTCCCGCCGCCCGGGATGCCCGCGTCCGCGGTCATGACAGCGTTGGGAGCTATGGCGGCCCGGGAATTCCGCCGCACGACCTTGAAAAGCCTCAGAACCGGAGCGGGACTGGCAAGCTCGTCACGCAGCGGCCTATGGACGCGCCCCTTGACCCGGCGCACCGCGAATGTTGCAGCTTTTGGCGCCTAAGTCATTGGATTCAGCGGCGCAGAAGAATCTGTGCGCGGCCCGAGCCCCGGTTCCCCGCACAAGCCGGAAACCAGGGTCCAGAAACCCGGCTGGACTTACCGCTCGTCGAGATCGGCGAGCGTCGGCATCCGCCCCTTCGGCGTCAGGTTGTTGATCAGCTGCGGCAGGACGGTCGCGAGCTGGTTGAGCAATTCCTGCTGGCTCATGCCGGTGCGCCTGGAAAGCTCGTCCAGTACGTTGCCGCCGAGGGCGCCGCCGAGCTGGCCGGGCTCGATCGGTTGGTTCTGACCGGGACCGACCCACGTATTGACATGCTGGCCGGCGCCGCCGGCGGTCAATTTCCCGATCAGGCCGCCGAGACCGTCGAGGATGCTGGAGCTCGGGACGTCGGTCGGAATGGGCGTCGGCGCGGGCGCCGAGGAGGCCGGAGCTGGCGACGAGCCGCCGCCGAAAAGCTTACCGAGAATCAACGCGCCGACGGCGACGGCGATCGGCGTCGCCAGATTGCCGCCGGGAACCGAGTTCTTCATGGCGTCGTCAAACATTCCCATCGCTTCCTCCTCAATGACCTCGACCGCGTCCCGTCGCGACGTCCCGCCGATCGCGGCTCGGGTCGAGAAAAGATGGGCCGACACTACCGGCTTGCGTTTTCCGCGTCCATCCCGCAACAATCCCCCGGCCCGCCGGGAGGGAGCTGCCGCATCAGGGGGCGGCGGATCGGATGCCGGGCCTGCTAAAGGAGCTTGGATATGGGCGTCATCAGCTGGATCATTCTGGGGCTGATCGCAGGTTGGCTTGCAGGATTCTTCGTCAACAAGCCCGGATCGGGCGTGCTTATGAACATCGCGCTTGGGGTCGTCGGCGCGGTCGTCGGGGGGATCATCGCCGGCGCGATCTTTGGAACCGGAGTCACCGGCATCAACATCTGGAGCATCATCGTTTCGGTGATCGGCGCGGTCGTCGTGGTCTGGATCTACAACGCGGTCGTTCTTCGCCGTTAGACAGGCTTCAGCGTCCGGCGGCCTCCCAGCGCGCCGCCAACGCGTCGTCCGTCTCCTTGGCGTCGACCCAGCCTTCGACCGTTCCGTCCGCGCGAATGGCGCGCTTCCAGAATGGCGCCCGGGTCTTCAGGTAGTCCATCAGCATTTCCGCCGCCGCAAACGCCTCGCCGCGATGGGCGGAGGCCACGGCGACCAGAACGATCTGCTCGCCCGGCTCGATCCGGCCGTAGCGATGAAGGATCGTGACGCCGAGGAGCGGCCATCGGGCCTCGGCCTCGGCTGCGACCCGGGCCATCTCCGCTTCCGCCATGCCGGGATAATGCTCGAGCTCCAGCGCCGCGAGCGTTCCCCCCTCGTCGCGGCAATAGCCGACGAAGCTCGTCACCGCTCCGACGCCGCGGCGGCCCCCGGCCAGCGCCGCCGCCTCCCTGCCCGCGTCGAAGTCGTCGCGCTGGACCCGGACCGTCGCCATGGCCTCAGCCGCCCGTCATCGGCGGGAAGAAGGCGATCTCCTTCGCGCCGGCGATCGCCGCGCTATGCCGCACATGAACCCGGTCGAGCGCCGCCCGAACGGTCGCAGCCTTTTCGAAGGCGTAAGCGTAGCCTTCGCCGCGTCCCTTGAGCCACACGATCAACTCGCCGACCGTCGAGACCTCCGGCGGCGGGTCGAGCTCTTCCTCGCTCTTTCCCACGCGCTCCCGCACCCAGGCGAAATAGATGAGTTTCATCGCGCTTCATTCGTCGCCGACATGGTCGTAGCTCGCCTTCATGTAATCCCAGCCCGTGTAAAGCGTCAGGATCGCCGCGATCCACAGGAGGACGACGCCGATCGTGATCGAGCCGGGAAGCACCGCCTCGCCCGCCGGCCCGGCGATCAGGAAGCCGAGCGCGATCAGTTGCGCCGTCGTCTTCCATTTGGCGACCGCGGTCACCGGCACCGGCACCCGAAGCTCGGCGAGGTACTCGCGCAGACCCGAAACCAGGATCTCGCGACATAGGATGACGATCGCAGCCCAGAGCGTAAAGCCTGATATCGTCTGGTCGGCCGCGAGCATCAAGATCGCGGCGGAGACGAGCAGCTTGTCCGCGATCGGGTCCAGCATCCGCCCGAGCGACGACTGTTGCGCCCACGCCCTCGCCAGATAGCCGTCGAAGAAGTCGGTGACGGCGGCGGCAATGAAGATCGCGAGCGCGCTCCAGCGCGCCCACGGCGCGCCCGGCCAGAACAGAAGTCCGGCGACGAGCGGAACGGCTGCGACCCGCGCGTACGTCAATACGTTGGGCAAGGACCAGTTGCGGCTGACCGAGCGCGTCGTGGTGGAGGCCATTTGCTTGTGCACCTGACATCGTCGTCCGGCGCCCGTCAATAGCGAGCCGGAGTTCGGAGGGTTGGCCTGCTTCCGCACAAAGCTGGGGACGGGATCGGCGCCCCGACCTTTGGCGGCGCGATCCGGTTGGGATCGGTCTAGAATTGCGGCGTAAAGAGGTCAGGAGCTCTCCCATGTTGAATGTTCACGTCGTCAGCCATCCGCTCGTCCAGCACAAGCTGACGCTGATGCGTGACAAGACCGTATCGACCAAGGGATTCCGCCAGCTCCTCAACGAGATCGGGATGCTGCTGGCGTACGAGGTGACCCGAGACCTTCCGCTCGAACTGATCGAGGTCGAGACGCCGCTCGCCAAGACGATGCAACCGACGATCGCCGGAAAGAAGCTGGTCTTCGCGCCGATTCTCCGCGCCGGGACCGGCTTTCTCGACGGCATGCTCAATCTCGTTCCGAGCGCCAGGGTGGCGCACATCGGACTCTACCGCGATCCGCAGACACTGGAGGCGGTCGAATATTATTTTAAGGCCCCCACCGACGTCGCCGAACGCCTGGTCATCGTGATGGATCCGATGCTGGCTACGGGCAACTCAGCCATCGCCGCGCTCGATCGGCTCAAGCGGCGCGGGGTCAGGGACATGCGCTTCGTTTGCCTGCTTGCAGCGCCGGAAGGCGTCGAACGACTCGCCAACGCCCATCCGGACGTCGAAATCTGGACCGCCGCGATCGATGAACGGTTGAACGACCACGGATACATCGTCCCCGGACTGGGCGACGCCGGCGACCGCATGTTCGGAACCAAGTAGCGTCGCGCAGTTCGCCTAACGCGCAGCCGCGTCCTTCAACTGTGGACGAGGCGCGCTATCGTGCTGGGCCATAGAACTGGGGCAAGGACCAGTGCGGACCGCGCAGTTCTGACAATCAGAACGAGACAAAAATTTCGCTCCGTCTCGACTGACGGACAGTCTCAATCTGAACTGGACCCCGGATTTAGGACCATTGGCTAAGGTGTGAAATGACCTGCTCTGTCGCAACCGATGGAGCGAGAAATGACGAAGTCACGCAAGAAGTTTGATGCGGCGTTCAAGGCGAAGGTGGCGTTGGAGGCGCTTCGGGAGGATGCGACCGTTCCCGAGCTTGCCAAGCGGCATGACGTGCATCCGAACCAGATTTACGCTTGGAAGAAGCAGGTTCTCGACAACGTGGCGAGCCTGTTTGCGCGCGGCGCGAGCACGATCGGCGAAGGCGAGGAGGAGCGCGAGCGGGAGGCGGCCAAGCTCTACGCCACGATTGGGCAACTGACGGTCGAACGGGATTTCTTTGCCAGGAGGCCAGGGCGATGAGCGCGCCGGATAGACGCGCGATGGTGGAGCGCCCGGCGGCGGATTTGTCGGTTCGCCGGCAATGCGCGCTGCTGAACCTGACGCGCTCGGGGGTCTATCGCCGCAAGCCGGAGCCTGGGGCGGACGATCTGGCGTTGATGCGGCGGATCGACGAACTGCATCTGGAGCTGCCGTTCTATGGCTCGCGTCGGATGACCTTCGAACTCAACAGGGAAGGACGTGGGGTCAACCGCAAGCGGGTGCGGCGGCTGATGCGGGTGATGGGGATCGAGGCGCTGGTTCCGCGTCCCGGCACAAGCAAGGCCGCCCCCGGACACACGATATATCCCTATCTCCTGCGCGGCTTGGCGATCACCGAGCCGAACCATGTGTGGGCGGCCGACGTGACCTACATCCCGATGGCGTGCGGCTTCCTCTATCTGGTGGCGATCATCGATTGGGCGAGCCGGGCAGTTCTGGCGTGGCGGCTGTCGAACACCAACGATGCGAGCTTCTGCGCGGCGGCGCTCCAGGAGG
>NZ_JBKQOT010000405.1:0-10096 GCF_052145395.1 Roseiarcus sp. | reverse complement strand
CGCAACTCATCGCGCCAATCACGGTCATCATCTACAAGCAGTTTTTCGATTCGGTGCCGAAGGATTTTCGCGAGGCTGCGGTGATCGACGGCGCTAGCGAATTCCAGCTCCTGTTCAGGATCTATCTGCCGATGAACTGGGGGATCACGACCGCCCTCGCGATCATCACCTTCATCGGCGCCTGGAACCTGTTTCTCTGGCCCTTTGTCGCGGTAACGACCGACGACCAGATGAACATCACCGTCGGCATCACCCAGGTGCATGACGCCTTCGGCGTCTCCTACGGGCGCGACCTCGCCGTCGCCATGCTGGCGGCGCTCCCCGTCGCGATCGTCTATCTGGTCTTCCAGCGCAAGGTCACGCAGGCCATCATGTTGTCGGCTGGCATCAAGGGATGAGCGCGCCGACGGCAAACGGGAACGAAGCCGGCCCGCACGTCGAACTGAGACGCGTGACCAAACACTACGGCGCGGTGACCGCCATCAGCGATCTGAGCCTGAAGGTCGAGAAGGGCTCGTTCACCGCGCTCTTGGGCCCGTCGGGCTGCGGGAAATCGACGCTGCTCAGGATGATCGCGGGACTCGAGGCGATCACCGCAGGGCAGTGTTTCATCGACAGCGTCGACGTCACCGACGTGCCGCCGGCGCAACGGCGTATCGCCATGGTGTTTCAGTCCTACGCCCTCTATCCGCACATGACGGTGCGGCAGAACATCGCCTTCTCGCTGTCGGTCGCTGGCGCGCCGCGCAAGGTCCAGCACGAGCGGGCGCTCGAGGTCGCGCGTATCCTCCAACTCGAGTCCTATCTCGATCGTCGGCCCGCCGAACTCTCCGGCGGTCAGCGCCAGCGGGTCGCTATCGGACGGGCGCTGGTGCGCAAGCCAGAGGTCTTTCTGTTCGACGAGCCGCTGTCCAACCTCGACGCCAAGCTGCGCGTGCAGATGCGCCTCGAGCTGGCGAAGCTCCACGCCGACCTTCGCACGACGATGATCTATGTCACGCACGACCAGACCGAGGCGATGACGCTTGCCGACAAGATCGTCGTCCTCGACAAGGGGACGATCTCGCAGGTCGGCTCACCCCTCGATCTCTACAATCACCCCGCCAACAAGTTCGTGGCCGCCTTCATCGGCTCGCCGAGCATGAATTTTTTCGGCGCCGAGATCGCCGCCGCGCACGACGGCGTCGCGAGCGTCGTCCTTCCGGGCGGCCGCGGCGCGCGCGCGCGAGTACGGAACGACGCGAGGCCGGATGGGCCGGTCGAACTCGGCGTCCGGCCGGAGCATCTCGCGCTCACCTCTGCCGACGATCCGGCCGCGGCCTTCTCTGGCTCGGTCGTGATCGTCGAGCGCCTGGGCAGCGCGACGATCCTCTATATCGACACCCCGGCCGGTCCGCTCATCGCGCAGGGCGAGGGAAACCTCGCAGCAAGGCCCGGCGAGACGATCGGGCTCGCGCTCAGCGAAGCCAACGTCCACCTCTTCGGCCCGACCGGCGAAGCGCTCTGATCCGCCCATGATGCGCCCGGAACAGCCTTGCTCATGGATCGGTGGTCAGCCTGAGCAGGATGTCCTGATCGTAATTGCCGAAGCCGCGTCCGAAGACATTCAAGCCGCCGGGGTGGCGCGCGTCCGGCTTCACCTCGATCCGGAGCCGGATCGAGTGATGTGCGGAAATGTCCAGGTCTGCGAGGGTCAGGGGCGAGACGCGGACGCCATCGATGAAGGCGCCGTCGGGCGTCACGCGCCAGCTCTTGAGCTTGCCGTACTGGCTTCCCTTCAGTTTCCACCAGTCCGGCGTATAGACGCCCCGCTTGTCGCCGAAGTCGCCGGGGCTCGTCCAGACGCCGATCTCCCGCCCGTTGATCGCGACTGTAATGTCGGAGGGCCAGTCAGCCGACGTGCCGGGCACCTCCGACGACAGTTCGAGCGAGAACTCGAGCGCGGTCACGGCCTTGCCGATCAGGCGCGCGTTGTTTGGGAACTGATATTCGACGAAGCCCCGCGTGAACCACATGAGCCCCGCATTCATTCGGTCCGGATTGAGGAAGGTCTCGGGAACGTCGAGAAGGCCGATGATTCCCTCCGGCGAACAGAGCCCGCAGGGGGCGCTGACCTCGCATCGGGTGTAGAGGCCGATCGGCATCGCGACCTCGATCACATTCGCCTGCGCACGCTCGAAATCGTCGCGGAACGTCACGAGGACCTCGTCGAAGACGGCGAAGCACACTTTCTGATGCCCTTTGCGTCCCTTCTGCGTCTCGGTGCGGATCAGGCCCGCCTGCTCCAGAACCTGCAGGTTCGAAGACACCGTCGACTGCGGAAGCCCGAGCGCCTCGGCGATGTCGTTGACATTGACGCCGGCGTTGCGATGCAGGAGCCGGAGGATGCGCACGCGCGCGGGCGACGCCAGTCCGTGCAGCACGTCCGGGCGTTCCTCGGGATCAATGACCAGAAAGTTGCGCGACATTCTCCGCTCGGTCCCCGATTCGCCGCAGCCTGCCTTTGTATCAGGCTTCTTGATATTATGGGAACGGGCGGTGGCGCGACCGGAGGCCTCGCCCGGGCCACTCGCTTCTGGAGCTCCGCATGTCCGAGCCGCGATTGAACAGATCGTCCTCTCTCCGGCCGACGGTCAGCCTCGACGGCGCCTGGGACTTTTCCTTCGAGGGCGCGACCGCGAAGCTCGACGGCGAGAACCACCGCATCCGGTCGCCGGGCCTCTGGCAGACGCAATTTCCAGCCCTTCGCAACGCGCAGGGGCTGGGCCGCTACCGGAAGAGCGTCGAGCTTCCGCCCGAGTGGGAGGCCAAGCGAGCTTTCCTCGTCATGGAGGGCGTCTTCCACGAATCGGCGATCCTGGTGGACGAAAAGCCAGTCGCTGTCCACGCCGACGGCTGGACGACCATCGAGGTCGATCTCACCGGGGCGCTCGAAGGCCGCAGGGCCTTCGTGCTCGGGGTCGACGCGCGAGTTCCCGACGATCGAGGGGCGAACGGCTTCAGCCAGTCGCTCGCGGCCAAGCAGGACTGGTACGGCGTTCAGGGCGGGATCTGGAAGCCCGCATGGATTGAGGCGCGCCATCCATTGCATCTGAGCGAGATCGTGATCGAGACCGCCTACGACCTCGCCGCCGGGACAGTCCGGGCGAAAGGCAGGCTCTCGCGCGCAGAGCGGGCGATGTTAAGGCTCACGGCGTCGCGGGGCGGAATGATCCGCGCGCAGGGGGAATGGGCGCTCGATTCGGCCGCCCTCGACGTCAGCCTCGCTCTATCCGAGCCCGACCCCTGGTCGCCCGACGCGCCCAGCCTCTACGACGTCGCGGTCGAACTCCTCCGCGACGGCGCCGTCGTGGACGCGGCTGAGCGCACGGTGGGCTTTCGAAGGTTCGAAGCGAAGGATGGCGGACTCTTTCTCAACGGCGAGCCTTTCTTCCTGATCGGCGCGCTCGACCAGGACTGGCACCCGCAAGAGGAATGCCGGCCGCCTAATCCGGAGTATCTCGAGCGGCGCTTCCGCAACGCCAAGGCGATGGGGCTCAACGCGCTGCGTTGCCACGTCAAGATTCCGGATCGGCTGTACTTCGATCTCGCGGATCGCCTCGGGCTCACGGTGTGGCTCGACATGCCCTATATGGCGTTCCTTGCGCCGCCCACGCGCGAGACCTTGCTTTCCGTTTTCCGCCAGTCGGTCGCGACGCATGGGTTTCACCCGTCGATCGCAATCTGGACGCTCTTCAACGAGGGCTGGGGAATCGAACTGGACGACAACCCCGACGATCGGCGCTGGCTGATTGAGGCCTTCGATGCCGCGAAGGCGCTGGTCCCTGAAAGCCTGCTCGTCGACAACTCGCCCTGCTTCCCGCGCAACTACCACCTCAAGACCGACGTCGAGGACTTCCACTGGTACAACGGCTTCCCGCACCAGAACGACGCCTTTGCGGCGACGGCCCGCGCCTTTGCGGCCCGCGCGCCCTGGGCCTGGTCGCCGCATGGCGATGCGGTGAAGCGCGGCGACGAGCCGCTCGTCTGTTCCGAGTTCGGCGTCTGGGGCCTTCCGCATCCCCGCGAGATTCTGGAGGCTGACGGACGCGAGCCGTGGTGGTTCGAGAGCGGCCACGACTGGAATCTCGGCGCGGCCTATCCGCACGGGATCGAGACGCGCTTCCGCGACGCGGCGCTTCAGCCGATCTTCGGCGATGTCGATGGGTTCGTGGACGCCGCGCAGGCCTTCCAGTTCCGCGCGCTCAAGCACCAGATCGAGACGCTGCGCTGGGAGCGGCCGATCTCAGGCTATGTCATCACGGAGCTCAACGACACGCAGTGGGAATCAAACGGCCTCATGGACGTCAAGAACCGCCCGCGCGCCTTCGCCGAACGCCTTGCTGGACTGCAGACTCCGTGGCTCGTCGTTGCGCGCGCCGAGCGGACCGCGATCCGTTCCGGCAATAGCGTCGAGGTCGGCGTGCGGCTCGTCGGCCCGGCGCCGGCGCCCGAGGGCGCGAAGCTCGTCTGGCGCTTCGCGGATCAGACTGGAGAGGCGGCGCTGGATGCGCCGCAGGCGACGGTCACGCTTGAAACCCCGAGCGTCGAATCGATCGCGGTTCTGCCCCTCGAGATCGAAGCGCGGGACGCCGAGGGCCGTCTCCTGTCACGCAATTCGCTCGAACTTTGCGTTGTCCCGTCGCTCGCGAGCGCGCCATCCCTCTTGCCCGTTGACGACAGGGCGCAAGCCGCGCTGGCCGCCATCGGCTGGCCAAGCCGGGCCGCAAGCGCGGAGGACGCCGATTGCCTGTTCGCAACCCGGCTTACGACCGCGGTCCGCGAGGCGCTGCTCAAGGGACGTCCTGTTATGCTCGTCGCGAACGAGGACGATGCGCTGATCGATCCGGAGCGCAGGCTGCCGCTCAATGACCGCCACAACTTCCCGCAAATGCTGCTCAGACGGCGCGATGGGACGCCCTGGGACGGGCAGTGGATGGGCGCGTTCGCGTGGCGACGAACCGACGGGCCCTGGGCGGCCCTCCCCAACGGCCCCATACTCGACGAACACGGGTGGGCCTCCTGCCGAACCACGTCCTCGCCGGCTTTCCCTCGACCGCCTTCAACGGGCTGGTCGACTCGGGAATGGCCGTCGGCTGGCTGCATCTCGCGGCGGCGTTCACGAAACGCAGCTTCCTCGGCAAGGCGTGGATGACCGTCAGCACCTTCGACCTGACCTCGGAAGAGGCGGCAGCCAACCCGCTTGCGCCGCATCTTCTCGCGGCGATCGCGGGAAGCTGAGCGAATGGGCCCCGTTTCCACCGCGAATCGCGACGTCTCAAGGGCTTGCGGCGGGTTATCCACCAGACCGGAAATCCCGGAAGCCGTCGACGCCGCCCTTGACCTGCATGCTGAGAAGCGACGCAAAGCATCTCTTGTCGAGCTACCCTCCAGAAGGCGCTTGTGCAGCCTGGATGGTCCTTCCGCAAGCGCATGACGAGAATGACGCCTCCCGTCCGAGCCCTTGCGGCGCGCCCGCCTTTTGGGTTAGCGTTTTAGGAAAAGCTTTTCCCCTTATTGGACTCGCTTTTAGGGACGGCAAAAAGCCGAATCCGCGAAACTTGGGAGGAACGTCGTGATCCAACGCAAGCCTTGCGCGGCCTTGGCGGCCGCGCTCCTTAGCGCCGTCGCATTCGCAAGTCACGCCTTTGCGGACACCATGACCATGTGGGTACGCGCCAGCGGAACGAACGCGGCCGCTCACCTCGTCGATCTCTGGAATGAGACTCACAAGGACAAGATCGAGCTCACCACCATCCCCGACAATCAGATGGTCACCAAGCTCGCGACCGGCGTGCAGGCGGGCGAGGTTCCGGACCTTGTCTCATTCGACCTCATCTACATGCCCGACTTCATGAAGGCCGGTTTCCTCGTCGATCTTACAGACGACCTCAAGGCCGACCCGAACTACGCCTCGGTCGCCCAGGCCTACAAGGATATCGCGACCTACGAGGGTAAGCTGTACGGAGCGGGCTTCACGCCCGACGTCTCGGTCCTCGTCTGGAACAAGGACCTGTTCAAGAGAGCGGGGCTCGATCCGGAAAAGCCGCCGCAGACGATCGGCGAAATCGATGAGGACGCCAAGAAAATTCGGGCCCTCGGCCCGGATGTCTACGGCTTCTACTTCTCGGGCGCCTGCCCGGGCTGCAATATTTTCGCGTCCTCGCCGATGATGGTGGCGGCTGGCTCGAAGATGCTGCCCGCCAACGACAATGACGAAGCGTTGACCGGCGACGGCACCGCAAAGGCGCTCGGCATCGGCTACGTGCCGTGGGTCTATCACTTCGCCGACATGGTTAATTCGGATTCGAGCCCCTGGATCAACATGTATCAGCGAACGATCTTCGACGGCGACGTTGACGGCGCCATCAAGGAGGCGAAGGAGAAGATGAAGGAGATCGCCGGCGAGTGACGGTCTCGCAGACGAGCAAGGCTTGATGCGATGCCGCGTTCGGCGCGTCTCCGACAATTGCAGGGCTGGCTCTTCGCATTGCCGGCCCTCCTGTTCGTTGCTGTCTTCGTGCTCGTCCCGCTTGGCCAGCCCATCGCGATGTCTCTGACCGACATCAAGCTGCTCGGCGGCAGCAAGTTCATCGGCTTCGACAATTATTTCAGGATCTGGAGCGACTTGGGCTTTTGGCGGGCGCTCAGGTTTACCGCCGAGTACACGCTCATCCTGACGCCGATCCTGATGGGGCTCGGATTCGCGCTCGCGCTTCTGACCGTCGAGAACACTCCGCTCAAGCGCCTCACCCGGACCATCGTGTTTCTTCCCGTGGTCATTGGCCTCTCGAGCTCGAGCCTGCTCTGGTTCTGGCTGCTCGACGAGCAGGTCGGCCTGTTCAATAAGCTGCTCATCGATCTGCACGTAATCCGCGAGCCGATCGTCTGGTTCGTCACCCCCAATCTTGCTTTCTCGGCGGTCGTCATTTCGATCACCTGGAAGGTCGTCGGCTTCGGCGTGGTGCTGTTCGTTTCAGGAATCCAGGCGATCAATCCCGACATTCTCGAAGCCGCCGTAATGGACGGCGCTAGCTACTGGAGCCGTGTTCGACTCATCCTTCTGCCGCTGACCCGGCGGGTCATTCTGCTGACGACGCCGGTCAGCGCAATCGGCTCGATGCTGGCCTTCGACCAGTTCTACATCATGACCTCCGGTGGTCCGAGGGGCCAGACCTTCACCGCCGTCTACTGGATCTATCAGAACTCCTTCGTTTTGTTCAAACTGGGCTACGGCGCGGCTCTGTCGATCGTGCTGACGCTCATCATTCTCGTCTTTTCGACCTTGCAGATCTCGCTGACTGCGCGGAGCGAGCCGCAATGAGCGCCGTCGCGCTTACCACCGAGACGGTTGCGATTTCCGCGCCGCGAGGTCGGCGCTTTGCCCCGGCTGTCTATCTGACCGCGGCTGCGTGTGTCGCTGTCATTGTGATCATGAGCGGGCCGCTTATCCCTTCCTTCCTCGCGTCGATCAAGGCGCCTGACGACGCTTCGGCATCGCCCCCGGATTACCTTCCGCAGGCGCTGAGCTTCGCGAATTACGAGAAGGTGATCGGCTTCCAGGCGGGGCTTGCGACCTATGTCGAGAACTCCCTGCTCGTGGCGCTGATGACGATCGCAGCCTGCATCGCGCTTGCAGCCCCGGCCGGCTTCGGGCTAGCGCGATTCTCGATGCGCGGGAAGGAAATCGCCTTTCTCGTCCTTCTCGCGCCGATCATGATTCCCTATCAGGCGATCCTGACGCCTCTCTATCTCGATTTCGCCAAAGTCGGCCTCGTCAACACCCACTTCGGGCTCGCGATCGTCCATACCGTCTTGCAACTCCCCTTCTCGATCTACCTCATGCGCAACAGTTTCGAGGCCATCCCGCGCGAGATCGAGGAGGCGGCGATGATCGACGGATGCTCCGCTTGGCGGCGACTGACCTTCGTCTTTCTGCCGCTCGCGGTCCCGGGGTTGGTTACGGTCGCGCTCTTCGCCTTCATCACCTCCTGGAACGAATTCCTCGCAGCGCTCATCTTCATGAGCCGCGAAACCTCCTTCACGGTGCCGATCCTGCTTGTCAGCGTGCGCATCGGCCACCACGGCGCGGTCGACTGGGGGGCGCTGCAGGCGAGCGTGGTCATCTCGATCATCCCGTGTCTTGCGATCTATCTGGCGCTGCAGCGCTATTACATGTCCGGCTTGCTTTCTGGCGCGGTCAAATGAGCGACTTGAGCCACGTCCTGCCCCCGGAAGACGAGACGCTGGCGAAGCCCGCGCGAACGATCCGCGACGTCGCACGCCGCGCCGGCGTCTCGATCGGGACCGCGTCCAAGGCGCTCAACGCGAGCGGGCGCCTCGCCGCCGACACCCGCGCCAGGGTCCTCTTGGCCGCCGAGGAGATCGAATACCGCCCGAACAATCTCGCGCAGAGCCTCCATCGTGCGCGCTCGATGACAGTCGGAATTCTGTCGAACGACAGCTTCGGGCGCTTCACCATTCCGATCGTCGCGGCGCTCGAACGGCGTCTGTTCGACGACGGCATCGCGGTCTTCATGTGCAACGCTACCGACGATCCCCAGCGGGAGCAGCGTCACGTCGACCAGCTTCTGCGCAAGCGCGTCGATGGCCTCGTTGTGACTTCGCGCCGTGCGGACGTGCGCGCAGAAGTCGTGCCCGCCGTGCGCGGGCTGCCGGTCGTCTATGTGTTTGCCCGAATCGAGAATCCAGACGCGCTCTGCCTCCTGCCCGACGACGAAGGCGGCGCGGGCCTTGCGGTGGAGCATCTGGTCAGGCTCGGCCGCAGGCGCATCGCCCACATCACTGGGCCCGAGCGCTTCGAAGCGGTGCGGTTGCGCGAAAAGGGCTGGCGCTCGGCGCTCGCGGCCGCCGGACTTGCAGCGCGCGACGGCGACTACCGATCCGGGCGCTGGTCGGAGGAATGGGGACGCGAGGCGGCGCGCAGTCTGTTCATGCGCCGGGCTCAGCCGCCGGATGCGCTCTTCCGCGGCAACGACCAGATCGCCCGCGGGGCGCTTGACGCCTTGGGAGAATTCGGCTTCGCGCCGCCTGACGATGTCGCCGTCGTCGGCTTCGACAATTGGGACGTGATGACGGCCGCGGCGCGGCCGCCGCTGACCAGCGTCGACATGAACCTCGACGCGCTCGGAAGCGAGGCCGGCGCGTCGCTGCTCAAAATGATGGCCGGCCGCAGGCTCTCGGGCGCGAAAAGGCTGCCCTGCTCGCTCGTTGTGCGCGATTCGTGCGGCGCCGGACTTCGCAACGGAATCAAAAAGCGATGACTGAGACGGCACCCTATTCCCCGAAGCCGTTCGCCGAGGTCAAGATCACCGGCCCCTTTTGGCGCGAGCGGCTCGACACGGTCCTGACTCGGACGATCCCGAGTCAGCATGCCAAGCTCGACGAGGTCGGCATCCTCGAATCGATCAAGCTGCCGAAGCCGATTCCGCCGCTTAGGATCCCGCTGAACAGCCACAACTTCACCATGCAGGTGTTCTGGGACTCTGACGTCGGCAAGTGGATCGAGGCGGCGTCTTACGCGCTCGCCCACCGGCGCGATCCCGACATCGAAGTCAAGATCGACGCGATCGTCGACGACCTCGCGAGGGCGCAAGCGCCGGACGGCTATCTCAACTGCTGGTACAACGGACGGGAGCCCGAAAAGCGCTGGACGAATCTGCGCGACTATCACGAGCTCTACAACGCCGGCCATCTGCTCGAGGGCGCGGTCGCTTACTTTCGCGCGACCGGCAAGCGCAAGCTCCTCGACGTGATGGAGCGCTATGTGGACCACATCGCCGCGACCTTCGGGACGGGGCCGGGTCTGAAGCGCGGCTACCCAGGGCACCAGGAGATCGAGCTCGCGCTCGTCAAGCACTATCGCCTGACCGGGGACAAGCGGCGGCTCGCGCTCGCCTCCTACTTCATCGACGAGCGCGGGCGCGAGCCGCATTACTTCACCGAGGAGGCGCTGGCGCGCGGCGAGGATCCGGCCGATTACTGGGCCAAGACCTACGAGTACAACCAGTCGCACATCCCCGTGCGCCAGCAGACC
>NZ_JBKQOT010000404.1:0-3590 GCF_052145395.1 Roseiarcus sp. | reverse complement strand
GCCGTGCTCGGCTTCCTGCGCGAGACCGTGCCTCGCCGGTTCGACGAGTTCTCGTCGACTATCACCGACAATTTCCGCGTCATCGACCCGAAGGATTTTCGGATCCTCGCGTGACACCGCTATAATCTATCGGCTTAGCGTAGGATTTCGGGAAAATCCTCTGCTGACCCCTTATGGTTCGGCGCGCCTGGCCCTCGCTCCTTCGGACGCACCAATGCCGCCGCTGCAATTCACAGACGAAGAAATGGCCCTGCTGCGCGAGCTCGCCGAGCCGATTCCCTATCGCCAGCGGCAGGAGTTTTTGTCCACGGTCGCGCAGGAGCTGGCGAACCGCCCGCAACGCGGGGCCGGCGTGGTTTTTGACGTCGCGCGGGAGGTTCAGCGCGGGTTCGTCGTCGAAGCGCGGTGGACCCCGCCCGAGCGCGAGACGTCCGGCGCGCCGCGCCTGGCGCGGGGGCGCGCGCCGTTTACGCGGTGATCGGGCCGCCAAACCGATCGGGAACCTCTCCCCACCGTGGCGGGAGGTTCCGCCAGGCGGGCCGCTGAGCCGCCTCGCGCCAGGCCCGGGCCCCGGGGCCGCCGGCGCGCGAAAGGCCGCCCCTGCGCCCGCCCTGGGGCCGGCGATCACGCGGGCTTGGCGAGAAGTTGTTTGCTAAAGCTGTCCCCCGACGGGACAGCTTTCTTGCCCCTGCCGCCGCGACCAGCGCGCGCCACAGCCATTCCGGCGCGGCGTGGATTTCGACGAGCTGTGAAAAACAGTCGATTTCGATATCGAAATCTGCGGCCCCCGCCACCCTTGCCGCCATAACTTCCCGGTTCACTGTAGCGTGCGCCCGTCCGACGCTTGCGGCACAGGCCTTGACGTCCATCTTGCTGCGCAGCGCATGGCGCCCGCGCTCGATCGGCGTCAGCTCGCTCTGCGCATTGGCGGTGACGAGCAGCATGTACGCGGACTCGTCGTCGAGAATTCTCCTCGATCCATGTCCTTAAGCCCACTTGCAGATCACGCGGGCGCGAGACAGGTCGCCCGCATCAATTGTTGAGATTTCCAACAATTGGTTGCCGCCGCGCTTGTATTTGATCGGCTCCGGGTAGGCGATGGCGATCAGGATCGCCCGCCGCCCAGCGTTGAGATGCCGGCGGCGAATGTTCTCGCTGACGATGGCGGCTTTCGATCGCGCTCTTGTGTTGCCGCTTTAGTAACATATATGATACTGGCCGCTCATGCCCCAGACGCGTGAGTACGAGGACAGCAACGGCCAAAGCCCCTTCGCCTCGTGGTTCGACGCCCTGGACGACCGCGCCGCCGCTAAGGTCGCCCGATCGGTGGCGAAGCTCGAGGCCGGCCTCAAGCCGGACGTGAAGTCGGTCGGAAAAGGCGTCCATGAGGCCAGAATCGACTTCGGACCCGGCTACCGGGTCTATTTGGCCTTCGACGGCAAGGAGCTGATCCTTCTCCTCGGCGGCGGCCAGAAGCACGGGCAGGACGACGACATCGCCGCCGCCCAGGAACGATGGAGCGACTACAAACAACGCAAACGGGCCCACGGCCCGTGAGGAGCGCGCCATGCCTCTGACCAGAGATTTCCGCGAGACCGTGACGGCGCGAGCCGCCCGCGACCCCGCCTTCAAAACCGCCCTTCTGACCGAGGCGCTGCAAGCGCTCCTCGAGGGCGAAGTCGCGCCCGGCCTGATCCTCCTGCGCGATTGCATCAACGCCACCGTCGGCTTCGGCGCGCTGAGCAAGGAAACGCGCATCCCCGAAAAGAGCCTGATGCGGATGGTGGGGCCGCGCGGAAATCCGACCGCGAGCAATCTGTTCGCGATGGTGGCCGCGCTCCAGCACAAAACCCACACGCAAGCCCACGTCGAGATGGCGCGCCGCCTCGACGCCATGACCGACGACGACATCGCCAAAGCCGTCGCCGGCGACCCCGACGCCGCGCCGCTCAATGCCGACCTGGAAGCGGCGAAACGACGTACGGCCGAAGCACGACGTACGGCCGAAACAAAACTCGAGGACCTCAAAGAGGACCTCAAAAAAGCCGCCGCCAACGCGCACGCCGCCAAACGCCCCGCGCCCGCGAAAAAGCACGCGTGACGCACCTATGGCGTCTACAAACCGCGAGGATGATCTTTCGAAAGCTTGCGCGAAGGTGGGGCGTTTCCTGCATGACTTCGCGCTCGTAGAGCAGGAGATTAATGGTGGTATCGTCCAAATTCTGGACCTGAAAGGGACCGCAGCGGACGTGATCGCCAATAGCTTAGACTTCATCCGCAAGGTTAACCTGTTCCGAACCGTCGCCCTGGAAACGGCTCCGGAGCCGGAGAAGGAAGGCGTCGGGAAGCTTTTCAGCGCCATCGCGGCGCAGAACGACGACCGCATCCTCATGGCGCACAGTACGTTCGAACTGGCGGCCGACGATGGCGTTCAGTTTAGGCGCACCGTCGCCAAGGACGGCAAGATAAAGAAGGAGGACCCGCTCTGGACGAAGCAGAAATTCGAACATTCCTACAATCGGCTGCATGATTATCCGGGAGAAGCTCACGAAACTACGTCCGCGCCTGACGCTCAGCGAGGAAAGCAAGACGCAGCTATTCTCCAATTATCCCTACTACACGCGCGCCGCGTCGCTTTATATGAACCAAGCGACCAACGCGCCGCTGCCCTTGCGGCAAGCTGAAATCGATCAGCAAAACAAGTAGCGCGGTTGCCAGGGCCGCGGGCGCGGCAACGCCTCAGCGTCTCGGGCCGACCTGCCCGGCGGCTCCGGTCTGCGCGGAATTGCTCGCCCCCTCAAGCGGCCTTGTAGAGCGCGCAGGACGCCCGCGACGCCCTCGTGGCTGATCCGGACCCCCTTTGTCGCGCAGCATCTAAAGCGGGTCTGATTCACTCTTGGTGCAGGCTGTGGCATAAGGGAGAAGCGAACTTCCTGAAATTGCTGGAGATGCGGATAGTTTCATTCGCGTCGGTCACGATGTTGAGCTGTGCCGCCCAACCAGAGAGGATTGTCTCGCGTTCTCAGCCGGTTACGGCATGTCCTCGCCGTCACTTTGCACCAAGAGTGAATCAGACCCCAGTTAACGACTGCCCGACAGCCTCTGCCAACGGCTCGACTCGGCCTTGTCACACCAAGGTCGGCGAGGGTCGGGGCCCTCCGTGGTCGCAGCGTGCTACCACCAGGGCGATGCTCGCTGGCCTTCGTTCTTGCAAGAATAGCCACGGGAAGACCCGGCCGCCCAGTGAGTTTTTCATGACAATATCTCCACGGTTAGCTGTTGTACGTGCTTCTGCGCGAATAATTCTCTCGGTCAGATTTAATATTTCGCATCCTGTATTTCTTAAACGGTGTTATTACGCATTTATAGGGCGAGTTCCCAACGGTTGGAAGCGTCGTCCGGAAACATAGCGTGGAGGATTCAATTCGATGATCCGCTCGACCGAGAATGATAATAGTCTTGAGGACGTGTTCAAAGCTCAGATCGCTGGAGGCTTCTGGCCTAGCTCAGAAGACGGAATACGTCTAATGGAAGCCTTTGTCTGCATTAGAAGTCCAGAGCGCCGTCAGTCTGTTCTAGAATACGCTCTC
>NZ_JBKQOT010000403.1:0-3435 GCF_052145395.1 Roseiarcus sp. | reverse complement strand
GATGGCGAGGCCGAGCGACATCTCGATGATGCTGGCCGGGTGGATGCCTGCACCTTCCGAAATGCCGAAGGCCTCGGGCGCGTAGAGCGCGCCCGCCGCGACCAGGACCGCCGCGAGGCCGACCAGCGAGTGGAACATCGCCACCAGCTGCGGCATCGCCGTCATCTGCACGGTGCGAGCGCGCCAGGCGCCGATGCCGCCGCCGATGGCGAAGCCGAGGATGACGAGCAGCCACGAGAGGACGCCCGACGGGGGCTTGAGCGCCAGCGTGGTCAGGATGGCGATCGCCATGCCGATCATGCCGTAGCGGTTGCCCTGCCGCGAGGACGCGGGCGACGACAGGCCGCGCAGCGCCAAAATGAACAGGACGCCCGCGACGAGATAGAGGATGGCGGCGAGGTTGGGGTTCACGTCCGTCAGCCCTTCTTCTTGTACATGGCCAGCATGCGCTCAGTGACGAGGAACCCGCCGAAGATGTTGACCGACGCGAGGATGAGGGCGAGGAAGCCGACCAGCTTCGCGAAGCCGGAGCCGCTGTCGACGCCCGCGACGCCGACCGAGAGCAGGGCGCCCACGACGATGACCGACGAGATCGCGTTGGTGACCGACATCAGCGGCGTGTGCAGGGCCGGCGTGACAGACCACACGACGTAGTAGCCGACGAACACCGCAAGCGCGAAGATCGCGAGGCGGAACACGAAGGGGTCGATCGCGCCGCCCGAGACCGCATGGCCGGCGGCGGCGATTTGGTCGCCGTAAGCATGCGCCGAGCGGGCCGCCTGCTCGGCGGCGTCGGTTGCGGCTCTCAGTTTGGCGATGGCGGCGTCGAGGTTGTCCATCCGGTTCTCCGGTGTTCGGGTTTGGCTCGCGGGTCGGGCCTATTTGGGCAGGAAATTGGGATGAACGATCGCGCCGCCGCGGGTGAGGCAGGTCGCCTTGACGAGCTCGTCGTCCCAGTTGACCGCGAGCGCCTTGTTCGCCTTGTCGATCAGCGTCTCGACGAAGGCGTATAGGTTACGAGAATAGAGGGCGGAAGCGGTGGCGGCGAGGCGCGTGACGCTGGAATAGCCGATGATCTTGGCGCCGTTGTCGGTCGTCACGAGTTCGCCGGCCTTGGCGAGCTCGACATTGCCGCCGCGTTCGACGGCGAGATCGACGAGCACCGAGCCCGGACGCATCGACCGGACCATCTCGGCAGTGACGAGACGGGGGGCGGGCCGTCCGGGAATCAGCGCCGTGGTGACGACGATGTCCTGCTTGGCGATGTGCGCGGCGATCAGGGACGCCTGCTTGGCCTTGTAGGCGTCCGACATCTCCTTGGCGTAGCCGCCTGCGGTCTCGGCCTGCTTGAACTCCTCGTCCTCGACCGCGACGAACTTCGCGCCCAGCGACTCGACCTGCTCCTTGGTCGCCGGGCGCACGTCGGTCGCCGTGACGATCGCGCCGAGGCGGCGTCCGGTGGCGATCGCCTGAAGACCTGCGACGCCGACGCCCATGATGAACATCTTCGCCGCCGGCACCGTGCCTGCAGGCGTCATCATCATCGGCAATGCGCGGCCGTATTCGGCTGCGGCGTCGAGCACGGCCCGATAGCCGGCGAGGTTGGCCTGGCTGGACAGGACGTCCATCACCTGCGCGCGGGTGATGCGCGGCAGGAGCTCCATCGCGAAGGCCGATACGCCGGCCTTCGCCAGCGCGTCGATTGCCTCGACGTGACCGTAAGGGTCCATGACCGCGACGACCAGCGCGCCGTTCTTGAGGGCCGCAATCTCCTCCGGCTTCGGGCGGCGCACCTTGAGCACGACGTCCGCGCCAAGCGCTTCGGGGGCGGAGACGAGCCGCGCCCCTGCCGCTTGGAAGTCGGCGTCGGGGACGCCGGCCTCGACGCCCGCCCCATGTTCGACCGCGACGTCGGCGCCGAGGCCGATGAACTTCTTAACGGTCTCCGGGGTCGCTGCGACACGCGTCTCAGCCGGGTCTTTTTCCGCGGGCACTCCTATCAGCATGAAACCTTCCCCACGACCGTCTCTGAATGGCGGCTCCGCCGCTCCCGACCAGCTTCATCCCCACGGGGAAGGACGCCAGCCCTTCGGCGCGGCAATCCCATAGATCATCGAGGGCTTCACCGCAACGCGACAGCATCTCCGGCGCCGCTGCGGCGATCGGACGCAGGGAAGCGGCCGCGCCTGACGGGCGGGATCAGGCTCGAGCGGAGACGTCGACGGGCCGTTCGTTCGCCTTGTCGCGACTTTCGAGCGCCTCGACCTTGACGAGTTCGGCCTGCGCCTCGAGCTCGGCCGCTTTCGCCTCCTCGAGCTGAGCAGCGAGTTCGGCGACGGAGCTCTTGAGGTTGTCGCGCCGCGCCGACGCCGCGCGCGCATAGGTCGGATAAGCGAAATGACGGGGATCGCTGATGCCTGCGCGCTTCTCTTCGGTGGCGATCTCGCGGTCGAGCTCGCCCGAGATGCGCACGAACTCGGCGACCATCAGTTCGATCTGGCGGACGCGACGGCGCCTTTCCTCGAGCTGAAAGCGTTTGAGACGGATCAGCGTGTCCCGCGACTTCATTCCTGAACGCTCCTTGAAGAACAGCCGCCCGAAAGGGCGTCGAAATTCATGCCCGCGAGACCTCGGGACATTGGCGCCGGAAAGTTTCGCTTATCTTACCCGCTTCCGTTCCGGGAACGCTGTCCGCGGCGTGGGGCACCGGCCGGTTCGCGACCGGGAAACGAGAGGATTTGCGGCGGACGAAGGGGTTTAGCGTTTCCTTTACCCGCGTCGGCGACAATCAGCCGAAATTTCTTTGGGCGCCGGCGGGAATTCTTTGGCCCTGTTTTCAACAGGACGAAAACGCCGATCAGCAGGTGCAGAACCTCGAATCGGATGAATCTGTTACCAACCGTTCTTGATGTAATACTTTAAAAATTTTAATCTTGAAAAACGCTGATTTATCAGCAGGTTGTATTGTTGCTTGACTTAACGGCAGGGGCACTTGCAAGAAGGAAACACGATTTGTTAACCAATGGCCGCCACTCTTCGTTCGAATCAGTTTGGACTTCGGTCCGACTGCGCGCCCACGAGGGTTGGCTGTGAAAGCGACGTACAAAACCGCGGTCAAACGGCAAGAGGCGAGGCGGGGAGCCTAAACATGCGCGTATTACTGATTGAGGACGATGCGGCGACCGCGCAAAGCATCGAGCTCATGCTGAAGTCCGAAAACTTCAACGTGTATACGACCGACCTCGGAGAAGAGGGCATCGATCTCGGGAAGCTGTACGACTACGATATCATTCTGCTTGATCTCAACCTGCCGGACATGTCGGGCTACGAAGTCCTCCGGTCGCTGCGGGTGACGAAGATCAAGACGCCTATCCTCATCCTTTCGGGCATGGCGGGCATCGAGGACAAGGTCAAAGGCCTCGGCCACGGGGCGGA
>NZ_JBKQOT010000402.1:0-3025 GCF_052145395.1 Roseiarcus sp. | reverse complement strand
CGACGAGCCGTTCGCCGGCCTGACGGCGCGCGAGACCGCGTCCGTTGCGACGCTGATCGCCGAAATGCGCAGTGACGGGCGGGCGGTCCTGATCGTCGATCACAACGTGAAAGGGATATCCGCGCTCGTCGACCGAATTCTCGCCATGCATGCGGGCGAGCGGATCGCCGAGGGCGCGCCCCAGGACGTCATGGAGAATGAGACCGTGCGAAAGGTCTATCTCGGCGGCACCCTTGAGACGGCGGCGCGCCCAGAGGCCGCCTTTGGCGATGTTGCGACGCCTTTCCTCGAAATCAGCAATTTGAGCGTCGTTTATGACAAGGCGCAGGCGCTGGAGAACGTCTCCCTCCATTTGCATCAGGGCGAATTCGTCGTCATCGTTGGACTGAACGGCGCCGGTAAGACAACCCTGTTCAACGCCGTCTCGGGCCTCGCGCCCTATTCCGGGGACATTCGCAGGCAGGGCCAATCGTTGCGTGGAAGGACGGCGGCCACGATCGCGCGCGAAGGGATCGTCCAGTCGCCGGAGGGGCGCGAGCTCTTCGGCGCAATGTCAGTGCGCGAAAATCTCGACATGGGCGGGCACGGTCTCAGGGAAGCGGAGAGATCCGAGCGCAGAGAGCGGCTGTTCGATCTGTTCCCGATTCTGAAGGAGCGTCAGACGCAGACGGCGGCGACGCTGTCCGGCGGAGAGCAACAGATGCTGACGATCGCTCGCGCCTTGATGAGGAAGCCCGACCTGCTGATCCTCGACGAGCCGACGCTCGGCCTCGCCCCCCTGATCATGGAGCAGATCTCGAAGGCGCTCGAGCGGTTTCGGAAAGCGACGGACATTACGGTGCTTCTCGGCGAGCAGAACGTCACGTTCGCCTTGCCCCACGCAGACCGGGTGTATGTGCTTGAACGCGGTCGGATCGTCTGGGAGGGCGGGCCGGCGCAATTCGCAAGGGAAGCCGGGGCGCAATATCTGTAGCCGCATGCGGGCTCGCCTGCGTTTCGAACGCCGGTCAAACGGGATGAAGTAAGCCGTCGGCCAGAGTTTGAGGGCGGACGCGTGACGGCGCGCAATCAGGCGGCGATAGAGGGAGCCTGCGGGTCGACCGCGCCTCTTTTCCGCGGTCGCGCCGCGTCAATCGCAGGGAACAACGCCGAACCGGTGCAAACAAGGAATGCGCGCTGCTGCCCCGAGGAGGGCGCTCGAAAACCGCTTCGCCAGCGGAGAATGCCGCAAAAACAATGCGGTGGCGCTCGCTGCGCGCGAGGGAGCGTCGGCATCTCACGTCCATTTGATCAAGGCTCGAATGAAGATGCTCGACGCGTGATGCGCGCGAGCGCAGACTTTCCGCGGCGGATTCTTGTCACATTCGAAGCGCCAAACGCCGACTAAGTCGAACCTCTATGGCCGTGTCGATCGCGCGAAATTTTGAAATCCCCGGGAGATCTCTGGCTGCGGGGAAAAGAGGTATGGCGGCGACCTCGCATCCGACGGCGACATTCGCCGCTCTCGAGGCGCTGCGCGATGGCGGCAACGCCATCGACGCCGTGGTCGCAGCTTGCGCCGTCCAATGCGTCGTCGAAGCGGGATCGACGGGAATCGGCGGCGACTGCTTTGCGTTGCTGTCGCGCGGCGGCTCAGCGAACGTCATCGGCTACAACGGTTCGGGACGAACCCCGGCGGCGGCGGCGGACTGGTATGAGCGTCATAGCGTCGAGCGCATCGAACGCCATTCTCCACACGCCGTCACCATCCCCGGCGCCGTCGAAGCGTGGGCGCGGCTCATCAAGGATCATGGTCGCCGGCCCCTCGCTGCGGCTCTCGAGCCCGCGATCGAGCTCGCGCAAGGCGGATACGCGATTTCGCCGCGCGTCGCCCACGACATCGGAACGCAGCGCGATCTTCTCAGACGCGATCGGACGGCCTGCCGCATTTTCTTGAGCCACGGCGAAGCGCCGAGCGTGGGATCCTTGCAGCGGCAGCCCGAGCTCGCGGAGACGCTGGAGGCGATCGCCCGTGAGGGCCCCGACGCCTTCTATCGTGGCCCGATCGCACAAGACATGGTCGCCTATCTGCAAGACCTTGGCGGGCTGCACGAGGCCGGTGATTTCGAGCGCGCCAAAGGCGAATACGTGACGCCGGTCACGACCGAGTTCCGCGGGCGAACGATCTATGAATGTCCGCCCAACGGTCAGGGCGTCATTGCGCTGATGATTCTCAAGATCCTGTCGCGCTTCGAGGTTCGGCCCGATCCGCTCGACATCGACAATCTCCACATCGAAATCGAAGCGACCCGCCTCGCCTACGCCGCGCGTGACGCCTTCCTGGCGGACCCGGCAAAGGCCGAGGTTCCGGTCGACTATCTTCTTTCCGATCGCCTCGCCGACGCTCTGGCGGCGAAGATCGATCTCGCCCACGCGATCGAGCGCCTGCCCACCTTCCCGGTGCGAGCGCACCAGGACACCGTCTACATCGCGTTCGTCGACGAAGAGCGCAACGCCATAAGCTTCATCAATTCGCTCTTCGACCATTACGGCAGCGGACTTGTGAGCCCGAAGTCAGGCGTTCTCTTCCATAGCCGCGGCAAGAGTTTCGTCCTCGCCCCCGGTCATCCGAACCGGATAGGGCCTGGGAAGCGCCCGATGCACACGATCATTCCCGGTATGGCGGCCGAGAACGGGCGTCATGCCGTTCGGCGTGATGGGTGGCCATTATCAGGCGATGGGCCACGCCACCCTGCTCGCGAAGCTGTTCGATCACCGTCTCGATCTGCAGACTGCGGTCGACTTGCCGCGATTGTTCCCGTCGCCGGGAACCAATGCCGTTGAAATGGAGCAGCGTTTACGCGACCTGCACGGGGCGGGGCTCGAAGCGCGAGGCTTCGTGATCCGTTCGCCGGCCTCGCCGATCGGCGGCGCCCAGGCGATCTCAATCGATTGGGAGCGCGGAACGCTGCTGGGCGCCTCAGATCCGCGCAAGGACGGCTGCGCGCTCGGCTTCTGATTGGGCCTCCAAATGGGGGCGCTTTCG
>NZ_JBKQOT010000401.1:0-7831 GCF_052145395.1 Roseiarcus sp. | reverse complement strand
GCCGCCTAACGGGAAGGTGCGGTGATCGCGTGGATGGCCGGGACAAGCCCGGCCATGACGCGGTGTTGCCGATCGTTCCAATTGCTCGACCAACAGCCAACGCGATAAGAGTCAACATATAATTCCGGATTATCGGAAACTATGCTAGGCTCTAAATCGTGAGGATCAGGAGGCTCGCGCTTGTAACGGCTGCTGGCGCCGGAGGGTGCCCTGATGAATGAGCAGAAGGACATCGAAATCGAATTCGTGACAGCTTTGTGCGCGTAAGCGATTGAAAACATGGCAAGGCTGCCAGAACTGCAGCGGGCCGGCGAGCCGGCGAAAGCGCGGCCTTGCCCATCATTCCCGGATCGGAAAAGCCGCCGCAACCCTCTGAAAAACCTCAAAACGGAACTGGATTTCCGTCGGGGTCAAAACGCATTGCGGTCGTGGTAGGTCTGCAAAAACTGCCGCACGCGCGGCTCCTTGCTCTGATGGAAGACGTGGCGAGGCGGGCCCTCATCGATGATGCGGCCCTCGTCGATGAAGGCGATGCGGTTGGCGACATGGGCGGCGAAGCCCATCTCGTGGGTGACGATCAGCATCGTCATCCCGTCCGCCGCGAGCGCCCGCATCACTTCGAGCACCTCGCCGACGAGTTCCGGGTCGAGGGCCGAGGTCGGCTCGTCGAACAGCATCACCCGCGGCTGCATGGCGAGCGCGCGGGCGATGGCGACGCGCTGCTGCTGGCCGCCCGACAGGCGTTGCGGATGGGTGTGGGCCTTTTCCGCCAGTCCGACGCGCTTGAGCATCGCCGCCGCCCGCTCGCTCGCCTCGGCCTTCTTGAGGCCGCGGACGCGCACGAGCGGCTCCGACACGTTTTCCAGCGCGGTCATGTGCGGCCAGAGATTGAAGTGCTGGAACACCATGCCGATCTCGCGCCGCATCTCGCGCAGGCGCTTCTGCGCCATCAGGCGCCGCGCGCCCTCCTTGTCGATGTCGTAGCCGATCAGCTCGCCCTCGATGCGCACCTCACCCTCGTCGTAGGATTCCAGGAAATTGACGCATCGGAGCAGGGTGCTCTTGCCCGATCCGCTCGGGCCGATCAGGCATACGACCTCGGAGCCCAGGACGTCGAGGTCGACGCCCCTAAGCACCTGGTGCGCGCCAAAACTCTTGCCGACGGCGCGCATCGAGATCATCGGGACGGTCATCTAGCGGCTCGCAAGGAAGGCGGTCGCCCGCTCCTCGACGCGGCGGCCGAGGCGCGAGACGACTTCGACGAGGCACCAGTAGAAGACGGCCATCGCGAAGATCGCGTCGAAGGCGGTGAACGTCTCCGCAGCCATGGTCTGCATCTGGTACATGAGTTCGGGCACCGTGATGATCGAGAGGACCACCGTCTCCTTCGACATCACGATGAGCGTGTTGATGATCGGCGGCGCGGCCGCGACGAGCGCGATCGGCAGGCGGACGCGGGCGAGGATGTCGATGGGCGCCATGCCCACGCTCATCGCCGCCTCGATCTGCCCGCGAGGAACCGCCGCGAAGCCGGCGCGAAAAATCTCCGAGTAGTAGGCCGAGGAATAGAGCCCGAGGCCGACGATCCCGGCGGTCGTGGCGCTGAGCCTCAACCCGATGGCGGGACCGCCGGAGTAGAGAATGAAGAGCTGCATGAGGAAAGGCGTCCCACGCAAGACCTCGACGTAGACGCGCAGGACCGCCTTGAGGGCGCGGCTCGGGACAGCGGCGGCGAGGGCGACGGCGAAGCCGATCGCGAGGCCGACCGCCGAGCCCATGAGCCAGCAGAAGATCGTGACGCCGAAGCCGCCGACGAGCGCCGGGGCGTAGCGGATGAGAATGTCCCAGTTCAACGCGCTCCTCCCGCCGCGCAGCGCTCGGCCAGGCCTCCGAGACCCGCGAGCGAGAGATTGATCGCCAGGTAGAAGAGGCCGCCCGCGAGATAAGCCTCGAGCGGGCGATAGGTCATCGAGGCGATGTTCATGCTGACCCGGGTTATCTCGGCGATGCCGACCACCGAGACGAGCGACGAGGCCTTGATGAGAAGGATGAACTCGTTGATCAGCGGCGGGATCGAGATCCGCAGGGCCTGCGGCAGCAGGATCCGGCGCCAGCAGTCGAAGGCCGTGTAGCCGAGCGCTGTCGCCGCCTCGGCCTGGCCGCGCGGCACCGCGTTCAACGCTCCGCGCAGGATTTCCGCCTGATAGGCGCCGGACGAGAGGCTGAGGCCCCCGATTGCGGCGACGAGGGCCGGAACGTCAAGTCCGACGGTCGCGAGGAAATAGTAGACGAAGAGGAGCAGGACCAGCAGCGGCACGCCGCGGAACACGCTGACATAGGCGCCGCCCAGGCGTTCGAGCCAGGGCTTGCCGGAGAAGCGCGCAACGCACGCCAGCGTTCCGAACACGAATCCGAGCGCGATGCCGGCGAGCGAGAGCGCGATCGTCACGCCCGCCGCCTGGGTCAGATAGCCGAATGAGTGGAAGATGACTGACAGGCGCATGCGCGCGGGCTCGCCGGGGACCTTGCTTGCCGATAGCCGGCGGCGGCGCGGACGCACGGAACCCGGAGCGGCCTTTAGGCTTTGGGCGCTGTCAGATCGACGGCTCTGGCACGGTCTTGGGCAGATCCATCGACTGGCCGAACCAGGTCTTCTGGATCTTGGCCATCGTGCCGTCGCCTTCGAGCTTGACGATCGCCGTGTTGATCGCGTCCATCAGCGACTGGTCGTCGAGACGGGCGACCCAGGAAAAATAGGTCGGCTGGCCGAAGGCCGGCGTCACGACGGCGAAGGTCTCGGGCCGCTGGGACGCCGCATAGGCGAGGTTCGGGAGCGAATTGACGGCGGCGTCGATCCGACCTGCCGCGAGATCGGCGTAGGACTGGTTGTTGTCGACGTATTCCTTCACCTCCACCGGCTTCGGCAGCTTGGCGGAGAATTCCTTGAGCTGCGCGACCTGAGAGGTCCCCTTCTGGCCGCCGACCGTCTTGCCGGCGATATCCTCGGGTTTCGTGATGCTCTTGTCGTCGGCGCGCTTCATCAGCGCCGCCGTCGCGTCCGCGATCGGCACCGAGAATGCGTAATGCTTCATGCGCTCCTTGGTGATCGTCACCGGGGCGATGACGAGATCGAACTTCTTGGCCTCGAGGCCGGGCAGCACGCTTGTCCACGGCAGGTCGAGATACGAGGCTTTTACGCCGAGCTCCTTGGCGACCGCGTCGATCAGGTCGCGGTCGACGCCCTTGTAGACGCCGTTGTCGGAGATATCGAAAGGCGGGAACTGCATCTCGGTGGCGGCGACGAGCTCGCCGCGCTGCTTGATGTCGGCGAGCGTATCGGCGGCGGCGGCGCCGAAGCCCCCGGCCAAACCCGTCGAAGCGAGCCCGGCCAGACCCATCTTCAGCGCCGTCCGGCGCGACGTCCCGAAGCGTTCGAAATATTGCATGCTGATCCCTCCACTTGGAAATCCGCCGCGAGCTTGGCCCAAAGCCGCCGGCCGTCGCCGAATAAGCACATCCATATTCGCTCGTCTGTCAAGGCGGCGCCGGGAATTCGCTTCGAAGCGCGACCGCGGTCTCGAAGGGGCGTCGGGGCATGGAACAAATCTCTGCCGGTCCGGTTTGCGCTCAGCGCTCGAACGCGCCTCGCCAGACCTGGAGACGGCCATGAAACCGACCTGGAAACCGCACGAAAAGCACGGCGAACTCTCAGGCAGGCGCGACCTGCCCGACAGCGTGTTCGCGTTCCCCAAGCAGCGCAAGGAGCCATTGACGGACGCGAAACACGTCCGAAACGCCATCGCCCGCTTCGATCAAACGATTGACGTTGCCGACGCTGACCGCGAACTGGCCTTCGCCAACATCCAGGAGGCCGCCCAGCACTACGGCGTCGACATGACGGAAACGGACTGGACACAGTTGGGACGGTCGCCTCATACCGGCCGCACCGCTGAGGATCGGCGGGAATCGGCGCGCAAGGCGGCTGAGACCCGCAAGACGGGGCAGCGCGACGCCTGACATCTTTAGGGACTGGGAGACGCCAGTTCCGGCACCCTTGACCGTTGGCGTCGGTTTTGGCGCGGGTCCTGCACATCCCTGTACTTGAGGGGGAACCGACTGGAAGAAAATTAGACCATGTGGAAGCGCTGGCGACGCGGCGGCTCCAAGGACGTCGCCGGCGGGAACGGGCCTGCGAGCAGCTCGGCGCAGCGCGTAGCGAGACCCGTCAAGGCCGTCTCGATCGCGCCGTCCCCGAGCGGTCCGAGCGCCTCGTCCACAATCGCCTGCCATTGCTCATGGGAGATGGCCGCGGCGGCGTGTTCGTCCGGAACGATGCGGATGTAATGTTCGGCAAGCGACACATAGACGAGCACGCCGCACTGGGATCGGTCGAGCCCGCGCAGGACGAATTGCGCCAGCGCCGCGCGGTGGCAGGCTGAGCGGGCCACACGGGCGGGGACAAGCGTCCGCCGCACCCACGGCACGGCGCCGAGAACCGCCGCCAGGATGGCGACGAGCAATTGCGCGACGTAGATCCGATGCGCCGACATTTCCGTGAACAGCAGCAGCGGCAGCGGCGTCGCCAGCGCCAAGATGCAGGCGCCGAGCAGAAATTCGGCGTCGCGGGAGAAGGAGGCTCCCGCCAGCACGCAGACCAGCGGCGCACGGGTCTTGGTCTGGGCCTCGTCGAAGGCCGTCTCGATGCGCGCAGCCTCGGCCGGATCAATCATCACCACCCCCCCGACGCCCCGCCGCCGCCCGACGAGCCGCCGCCGCCGGAGAATCCGCCGCCCCCGCCGAATCCCCCTCCGCCCCCGCCGCCGAAGCCTCCCCCGAAGCCGCCGCCGCCCATCGGAATGAAGATGACGTTGCCGCCCGTGCGCCGGCCGATCCGGGTGAGAACGAACAGGATGAACAGGAAAATGAGGAACGGCGCGATCGCGTCGAACAGCGAGGCGTCGTGCTCGGCCCGCATGTCCTGAGGCTTTGGCTTCCACTCCGCCGAATCGGTCGTGAGCGTGGTGATGATGTCGTCGACGCCATGGGTCACCCCGCCGTTGAAGTCGCCAGCCTTGAAGCGCGGCGCTATGGCGTTGGCGATGATCAAGCTCGAGATCGCGTCGGTCAGCGTGCCCTCGAGGCCGTAACCGACCTCGATGCGGACCCGTCTTTCATTGGGCGCGATCAGCAGCAGGACGCCATTGTCCTTCTTCGCCTCGCCGAGCTTCCAGAAGCGGAAGAGCTCGTTGGCGTAGGGCTCGATCTCCTCGCCTCCAAGCGAGGGGACGGTGGCGACCTCAAGCTGGATGCCCGACTTCTGCTCGAGGTCGGCAAGCTTCCGTTCGAGGTCCGCGATCGTCACTGGGGACAGGATTTTCGCCGCGTCGACGACCCGGCCCGTGAGGGCCGGGAAATTCGCCGCCGCCAGCGCCGCGCCGATCCACAGTGCCGCGATGAGGAGGGCGACGAGCGCGCGCGCGCCGCAGCGGGGCATGGCGCCGCCCCCTTGCGACTAGAACTTCACCTTCGGGGCCGCTTGCGCGTCCGCCTCCGCGGTGAATGGGGCGAGCGGCTTCACCGAGCGGAACACGGTGTTGGCCCAGATCACGGTCGGGAAGGTCCTGAGCTCCGTGTTGAAGTCCTGCACCGCCGCGATGTAGTCCCTGCGCGCCACGGCGATGCGGTTCTCGGTGCCCTCGAGCTGCGACTGCAGCGCTAGGAAGTTCTGGTTCGACTTGAGGTCGGGATAGTTCTCGCTGACGGCGAGCAGGCGACCGAGCGCTCCGGACAGTTGGGCCTGCGCCTGCTGCATCGCCTTGACCTTTTCCGGGTCGGTGAGGTCGTCGGCGGTAAGATTGATCGCTGTCGCCTTGGCGCGCGCCTCGGTGACTGCGGTCAGCACCTCCTTTTCCTGCTTGGCGTAGCACTGGACGGTCGCGACCAGATTTGGCACGAGGTCGGCCCGACGCTGGTACTGGTTCTGGACTTCCGCCCACTTTGCCTTGGCCGCTTCCTCCTTCGTGGGGATGACGTTGTAGCCGCAACCGGAAACCGAGACAGCTATCAGCGCCAGAACAAAAACCGCCCGGATTCGAGAAAAGAACGTCACTTTGGGGCCCCCGGATTCGGAGCGCCAAGGAGAAAAGCGCCCGCGTAACCTCCAATATACAAGTTGCGCCGCCCCTTCGCCAAGGGCGGCGCGGCCATTTATCCCGGTTCAGTCGACGCCGGGCAAGCCCGGTCGCCGGCGGTCGGTCTTGTCGGGAACGCCCGCGAATCTCCAGTTCGCCGCGCTTGATCGGGCCGCCCGCATTCACTAGAAACGCCGACCACTTTGAACGCGGCGATAAGGAACTACGATGCGCGTCTACTACGACCGGGATTCCGACCTCAATCTGATCAAGGGCAAGAAAGTCGCCGTCGTCGGCTACGGCAGCCAGGGCCACGCTCACCTGCTCAACATGCGCGACAGCGGCGTCAAGGAGATCGCGGTGGCGCTCAGGCCCGGTTCGGCGTCGGCCAAGAAGGCGGAAGCCGAAGGGATCAAGGTGATGGACGTCGCCGGCGCCGCGAAATGGGCCGACGTCGTCATGATGCTGACGCCGGACGAATTGCAGGCGGACATCTACAAGGCCGAACTCGCCCCGAACATGAAGCAGGGCGCGGCGCTCATGTTCGCGCACGGTCTCAATGTCCACTTCAACCTGATCGAACCACGCGCCGACCTCGATGTGCTGATGGTCGCCCCGAAGGGGCCGGGGCACACGGTGCGCTCGGAATACAAGCGCGGCGGCGGCGTCCCTTGTCTGATCGCCATCCATCAGGACGCCAGCGGCAACGCGCACGACCTGGGCCTCTCCTACGCCTCCGCGATCGGCGGCGGTCGCGCCGGCGTAATCGAGACGACATTCCGCGAGGAATGCGAGACCGACCTGTTCGGCGAGCAGGTGGTGCTGTGCGGCGGCCTCGTCGAACTGATCCGCGCGGGCTATGAGACTCTCGTCGAAGCCGGATATGCGCCGGAGATGGCCTATTTCGAGTGCCTGCACGAGGTGAAGCTGATCGTCGACCTCATCTACGAGGGCGGCATCGCCAACATGAACTACTCGATCTCCAACACCGCCGAATACGGCGAATATGTCACCGGTCCGAGGATCATCACGCCCGCGGCGAAAGCCGAGATGAAGCGGGTTCTGGACGACATACAGTCGGGCCGCTTCACCCGCGACTGGATGCTGGAGAACAGGGTCAATCAGACGTCGTTCAAGGCTATGCGCGCGCGCGCCAACGCGCACCCGATCGAAGAGATCGGCGCGACATTGCGCGCGATGATGCCGTGGATCGGCCAGAACAAGCTCGTCGACAGGGACAAGAACTGAGCCGTCGCGACGGGCGCCGCGTGCGGGAAAAGAAGCACGAAATCGGTTCCGGTTTCCGCTTGCCAGCCCGCCGCGGCTTTGCTACATGCCGGGCCCTCACGGACTTGAGGGTCCGGGATTTCGATGGGCGCATAGCTCAGTTGGTAGAGCAGCTGACTCTTAATCAGCGGGTCCCAGGTTCGAGCCCTGGTGCGCTCACCATTGAAATCAAAGGGTTAGCCCTTTTTCGAGCCCGCCGACCCATCCCGGTTTGCAGCTCGGTTTGCAGATTTTGTTCTCGATTCGAGCTTCTGGATTGCCCTCACCGCTATGGCCTCATTGCGATTGTAATAATGCTTGTCAAGGATCGAGCCAACGTCACTGACCGCATGCCCAGTGATTGCGGCTATTTGCATCTCAGTGCAATCGCAACTGGCCAGCCTTGTAACTGCGGTACCGCGAAGGTCGTGAAA
>NZ_JBKQOT010000400.1:0-3004 GCF_052145395.1 Roseiarcus sp. | reverse complement strand
GTGCATGACGAGGTCCTTCTGCACGACTGTGAATTCGGTCAGCGCAAGGTCCTTCGCCTGAAGGCTGTGCACTTGGCGGCGCGCAGCACGCGCTTGGGGACGCTTCTTGCGAGTAGGCGGGCTGCGGCTTCGTCGAGCGCGGCGCGCGCGCCGACGATATCAGCGCCGATGTTCTCAGCAGGCGATGGCGCTAGCGGGCTTCCTTGGGAGTGACAACGACCATGAGCCGCGCGGCGATGGGGACGGCGCAGGCCGAAAGCGCGGCGCCGATGACGAAGACCGAGCCGAGGCCCGCCTTCGAAGCGATGAAGCCGAGCGCGGGAACGAGGAAGCCGAGCGCCAGGTCGAGAAAGGCCGTATAGACCCCGACCGCCAGGCCCCGCGATTCTGGCGGTGCCCGCCGCACAGCCTCGACTCCGAGGCCCGGAAAGACGAGCGAATAGCCGAATCCGGTCGCCGCGGCGCCGACGAAACCGAGCCAGGCCCAGGGTGCGAGACCGATCAGCGCGAGCCCGGCCGCCTCGATGATCGCGAAGATGAGCGCCACCCTCGCCCCCCCGATCCGGTCGGGGAGGTGACCGAGCCAGAGGCGGGCGAAAACGAAAGCGAACGCGAAGAGAGTGAAGGAAAGCCAGGCGGGCTGCCAGCCGCGCTCGACGAAGAGCAGTACGGAGAAGGCCGTCATGCCGCCGAAGCCGATACTGGCGAAGGCGAGCCCCAGACCCGGCGCCGCGACCGCCGCGGCGACCCGGGTAAGGTCGAGGCGGGCGTGCGCCTTCGGGGCGACCGCCGCCAGGGGCGCGATCACCACAAGCGTTGCGATGGGAACGAGAGCCGTCGCGAGCGCGATCGCCGGGAAGCCGTAGATTTCGAAAAGCATGGAGCCGATCGGCGCCCCGACTGCGAAGGCGGAATACATCGCCATGCCGAGCCAGGCCATCACCTTGCCCGTGTGTTTCGATCCGACGAGCGCGAGCCCCCAGCTCTGGGCTCCGACGATGACAAAACTCTCGCCGCCGCCGAGCAGGCCGCGCCCGAGGATCAGGATCGCCGCCGAGACTAAAGGCGCGCCGACGAAGCGGAGCGAGACGAGGTAGAACGCCCCGGCGCCCGACGCCATGACGAGGCCCGCGATCAACGCCCGCTTCGCGCCGCGGGCGTCGGAATAGGCGCCGGACCAGACGCGCGACACGAGTGAGGCCGCGAACTGGGCGCCGCCAACGAGGCCGACCGCAAAGGCGCCGAGCCCGAGCCGATCGTGCACATGCAGCGGCAGCGCCGGCAGCGCGACGCCGGTGACGAGGAAGACCACGAACACCGGCGCCATCAGCGGCAGGAGAGCGCGGACGAGCGGCCGGGCCTTGTCCTCGGAGCCGGCGGTGGTCACTCCGCCGCTCGACCGCGTAACGCAGCCAGACGACCCCGCCCTCGAGCGATTCCGCCCCGAGGAAGCGCAGCGCCTGCCCCGCCGACGGCATATCGTCTGCGGACCCGGGACCCTCGACGATGCTCGGGCTTCCGGCGAGCCCGTCGATCGCCGGACAGACGAGAAGGCTGAACTCGTCGATCAACTGCGCCCTCAGGAACGCGCCGTTCACGATCCCGCCGCCTTCGAGCAGCAGCGTCGTCGCCCCGAAGGCTTCGCCGAGGTGATCCAGCGCGACGGCGAGGTCTTTGCCGTCCGGACCTGCGAAGAGGTAGGACACGCCGTCCTCGCGCAGCTCTGCGAGATAGGCGTCGGAGACGCCTTCGCCGAGCACGGCGACGATGTGGTCGCCGCCCGCGTCATCCCGCCCGTAGTGGAGAACCCCGCGCGGATCGAGCGCAACGGCGAGGTCGCGGCCCTTCCGATCGGCGACATGCGGACGGCGAGGAGCGCCTGCGCCCACGCCTGCACCCGTCGATCGCGGCGCGCCTTTGGCGTAGGCCTGCATGGTTGTGCGGCCGACGATCCATCCGTCGGCCGAAAAGCGCGCGGCGACGGCGTCATAGTGGCGAAGCATCGCGCCGCGGTCGTTTCCGAGCGCAGGCCTCGTCCAGCGCTCCGGAAGCAAACGTCCGTCGATCGATGTCATCATGTGGCAGACGATCTTGGGCCGCATCGGGCTCTCCTTGTCCGGCGTCTCGTCCCTTGCGCTTGTCGTTGTCGGCGTTCAAGCGCACGCGCCGCGCGATCCTCTCCGTCGCCCGGGCGCACGCCTGCGCTACGGCGTGATCAGGATCGCGCCTTCCGAGCGGCGCTGCTCGGCGACCCGGTGCGCCTCGACGATCTGGTCGAGGGGGAAGCGCTGGCCGATATCCACCGCCACATGGCCCTTCGCGATCGCGTCGAAAAGGTCGGCCGCATGCGCGCGCAGGGCCTCGACGTCGGTGTTGTGCGAGAACACGGAGGGCGCGGTCAGGAACAGGTCGCCCTTTGCGCGCAAGAGATCGGGCTCGATCGCGGGCGGCTTCCCCGAGGCGGCGCCATAGCTGACGACCAGACCGAACGGCGCCGCACAGTCGAGCGACTTTAGCAACGTCTCCTTGCCCACCGCGTCGTAGACGACCCGGGCCTTGCGCCCTCCGCTCGCCTTCAGGAACGCCTGCGGCCAATCCGGCTCATTGATGTCGATGACGTCGACGCAACCGGCTGCAAGCGCAGCGCCTCTCTTGTGCGGCGATCCGGTCGCGCCGATCACGGTCGCGCCGAGAGCGGTGGCCCATCGCGTCAGGATCTGGCCCACGCCGCCCGGCGCGGAGTGCACGAGCAACAGGTCGCCGGGCTGCACGGCATGGGTTGCGCGCAGCAGGTACTGCGCGGTGAGGCCCTTGAAGAGGAGCGTCGCGGCGGCCTCGTCGCCCACCTGGTCCGGAAGCTTCACGAGCTTCTCCGCCGGGACATTCCGGCGGTCGGCGTAGGCCCCGACGCCGGCATTCATGTAGGCTGCCCAGTCTCCCGGCTTGATCGATTGGACCAATCGCCTTGACCACGCCGGACGCCTCGAACCCGAGCCCCGTCGGC
>NZ_JBKQOT010000399.1:0-19989 GCF_052145395.1 Roseiarcus sp. | reverse complement strand
TGCCCGCGGCGTCCTTGAACATGTCCATCACGAGTTGTTGGCTGACCGGCGGAAGCGCGGCCGGCAACGGCGGCAATGCGGCAAGCCGGGTAGGAAGTCGGCCTTTCCCCTCCGCGCCGTCGGGTCTGATGGTCACCAGAGGCAGCGGACCACCAAACGGCGGCAGCCGCATGATCTCCTGCGACACCGGCAAAGTCACGAGGTCGAAGGCCGCGCCGTCGCGCGCATCCACCAGCGCCTCGAACCGCTCGCCGACGTGAATCGTCAGCTGCTTGAGCTCGACCGGACTGTCGAGCAGGCCGCCGTCCGAGCCGATCACGTAGAGCGATCGGCCGTCGGACGCGGCCAAAGCGTAGCTGCGGGCGTTCGAGCCGTTGAGCATTCTCAAGCGCAGCCAACCTCGCGCGGTGCGGGTCTCGGGATAGTGCGCGCCGTTCACCAGCATGGCGTCGCCGACGTATCCGTTGGTCACGGCCATGAGGTTCCTCTTGTCGAAGAACTGACCTTCGGGCGTGAAGCGCCGGTCCTGAAGGATGAGCGGGATGTCGTCCACGCCCCATTGCGACGGCAGCGGCAGACCCGCGGTTTGCTCGTCATCAACAATCAGCAGCCCGGCCAGACCTTTGATCACCTGCTGAGCCGTCCGCGGGTAGTCGTGGGGGTGGAACCAAAGCGTCGCGGCCGGTTGATCGATCGACAATTCGGTCCGCCATGACATTCCCGGCGCAATGATCTGATGGGGGCCGCCATCCGCCGAACCCGGGATGATCAAGCCGTGCCAGTGCATCGTCGTGGCTTCCGGGAGGCTGTTGGTGACATGCATGGTCACGCGCTCACCGCGCCGGACGCGAATGGCCGGCCCAAGATAGGGTCCGTTTACGCCGTAGGTCGCGGTCTCACGATCAGCCAGAAATCGCATCGAGCCGGGCCGCGCGTCGAGCGTCATCACCCCATCGGCGTTCGCTCTGAGCTCGGGAGGGATCGGCAGAGACGGCTGCGCGCCGCCTTCCGCATGGGGTGCGCCCGCTTGGAAGCCGCCGACCAGGGAAGCGGCGCCGGCGCCAAGCAGCAATGTTCGCCGCGAGATGTCAACCATCGGCGTGCTCCCCGGATTCGCCCGCTTTCTCTCCGCCGCCGAATTGGCGGACAGGTCGTCGGGCGTGGATCGCGTCGCTTGTCAGGGCGAGAATCTGTCCGCAAGCGACCCGAGTTCGACTTGACAAGCGGTGTAGGCTCGGCGGCGAAAACCGCCGGTCCCGTTGCGGTTCCCGCTAACATGGTTCCGGCCCGGGCGCATCGTGGCGCCACCCTCCGATTCGGAAAAATAAAGCTCCGCGCCTCGCGACGCGGCCGCGCGGATGAAAATCCTCAAGGCGTTCGTCAAAGGGCATAGACAGCTTCCTGGGCGCACACGCACGAAATTGGGAACTGTTGCGCCGCCTGGCAGTTAATGAATTCAGCCAATGGTCGCGGCTGCAGGCAGCTGTCCGGACTGGGGCGGGGGCCAGCGCCTACAGGCGTTGGCTCATTGAGTCGCGCGACGCCCTCGTGCTGCGGCCGCCAAACAATTCCTTCAGTGGGAGAGCGTTTGTGGATCGGCGTCGGTTTGGCGCTCACGAATGCCGCGCGGGGCGGTCAGGAAGGACTGAGGTGAACAATGATCAAGGTTCGGGGGTCGGAACCTGGGTTAGCGGCCGGTGCTTGACGGCCGTCAAACGGAATCGGCTCCGGCGGGAGACCGAGATTTCACACGGACGCAACGGCGCGGGCGGACGACCGAGGCGCAACGTGAGTAGAAGCAGCCTGCCGGCGAGCGGCCCGCCTCGCCGCCAGAAGCGCCGGACAAACCGCAGCGGAAACCCGACAGCGACCAGCCGGGGCATGACGCGGAAGGACCGAATCGGGACGGCCAGCGACCGGAGGGAGACAGCGAACGAGAGAACCGGGACGGCGACAAGGCCCGAAAGTCGGGGTCGCGCCGGCGGGTGATTTTGGGTACCGGAGCGCTCGTCCTGATCATCGGCGCGCTCGCCGGATATGTCTATTGGGACCACATCTCTCACTTCGAATCGACCGACGACGCCTTCATCGCTGCGCGGCAGTTCTCGGTCGCGCCGAAAGTGGCCGGCTATGTCACCGCCGTTCCGGTGACCGACAACCAGCACGTCAACCCGGGCGACGTGATCGCGCGTATCGACGAGCGAGACTATCGTGTCGCGCTCGAGCAGGCGGACGCGCAGGTCGCAGCGGCTGACGACAATATTCATAATATCGACGCGCAGATTGCCGTGCAGGAAGCGCAGGTTGTCGAGGCCAATGCGCAGATCGAATCAGCGCAGGCGGCGCTCGTGTTCGCGCAGGAGCAGGCTGCCCGATACCAGTCTCTTGTTCAGACTGGTTCAGGCACGGTGCAGAACGCCCAGCAATACAATTCCGGCCTTCGTCAGCAGGAAGCGGCGGTACAGAACGCCAAGGCCTCGCTCGCCGCGGCTCAGCGACAAGTCGGCGCCTTGAGGGCGCAGCGCAAGAGCGCCGAGGCCAACCTTGGGCAAGCCGAAGCGCAGCGCGACCAGGCTGCGCTCAACCTTTCCTACACGGTTCTCACGGCCGCCCAGCCTGGCAAGATCGCCAATCTCACGGGGGCCGTCGGTCAGTACGCGACTGTTGGGACAGGGCTCACGACGTTCGTTCCCGATGACATCTGGGTCACCGCGAACTTCAAGGAGACCCAGCTCAACGCGATGCGGCCGGGTCAACCCATGACGATGGAAATCGACGCCTACCCGGGGCGGACCATTCACGGCCATGTCGCCAGCGTCCAGCCCGGGTCGGGCACGGCCTTCTCCCTGCTGCCGGCCGAAAACGCGACCGGCAATTACGTGAAGATCGTCCAGCGCGTGCCGGTCAAGATCATCATGGACAACCCTCCGACCGACATCACGCTCGGCCCCGGTATGTCCGTGGTGCCGACAGTGCGGACCAATCCCGCGCCGTCGATCTACGAACGGCTCAAGGCCCGCTTTGACTCGTGGTGGGGGCGTCAGGGGTGAGCGCAGCGGCGGAGACTGGCCCGGCCGCCTATGCCAGCGCTGCGGGCGCGAGCCCTTGGCTGATCGCCGTCCTGGTCGCGCTCGCCGCCTTCATGGAGGTGCTCGACACCACCGTCGCCAACGTCGTCCTGCCGTATATCGCCGGCGGAATGGGCGTCAGCACGGATGAAGCCTCGTGGGTTGTGACGACCTACCTTGTCGCCAACGCCGTGAGCCTGACAGCGAGCCCGTTCCTCGCCCGCCGCCTTGGGCGCAAGACCTTCTTCCTCGCCTGCCTCGGACTTTTCACGCTCAGCTCGCTACTTTGCGCGCAGGCCTGGAATCTCGACACGCTGCTTTTGTTCCGGATCATGCAAGGCCTTGCGGGGGGCGGCATGGTGCCGGTGTCTCAGTCGATCCTTGCGGACGCCTTCCCGCCTAACAAGCGCGGTCAGGCGTTCGCGCTGTTCGGCATTGCGGTGGTGGTCGGGCCTGTGGTCGGGCCGACGCTCGGCGGGTGGCTTGCCGACAACATCTCCTGGCGCTGGTGCTTTTTGATCAACTTTCCTGTCGGCCTGGGCACGATGGCCGCGATCGCCGCGATCCTGCCTGCGGACAAGGCGAACGAGGTCCGGCCGGACGCTTCGATGTCATTGGCTTCCTGCTGGTCGCCACCTTCCTCGGCGCGCTCGAAGTGGTGCTCGATCGGGGGCTCGAGGACGACTGGTTCGGCTCCAGCTTCATCATTGCGATAACCGCGGTCACGGCGATCGCCTTCGTGCTCATGATCCCGTGGGAGATGAGCCGGCCCGATCCCATGATCGACGTGCGCATGGTGGGCTCGCGCCAGTTCGGCGCCGCGTTCCTGGTGATGGGGGCGACCGGCGCCATCCTCTATGCGACCACCCAGTTCATGCCGTTGCTCCTGCAGACAGACTTCGGCGATACCGCCACCTGGGCCGGTCTCGCGCTGTCGCCGGGCGGGATCGTCACCATGGTCATGATGTTCGTGATCGGCGCCATATCGAACAAGATCCAGCCCAAATACCTGATCATGACCGGCTGCGTCATCATCGCGATCTCGATGTATGGGCTAACGGATGTGTATGGGGACCTCAACTTCTGGTTTTTCGCTCGTTCGCGCATGGTTCTCGGCGTCGGATTGCCGCTGATCTTCATCCCGATCATCGCCGCGTCCTACGACGGAATTCCGCCAAACAGGGTCGACATGGCCTCGGTCCTGATCAACGCCGCGCGCAACACCGGCGGGTCGATCGGCGTCTCGATCGCCTCCAACGTGGTTGCGCATCGCGAGCAGTTTCATCAGGCTCGGTTGATCGAGAACGCAGTTCCCGCAAGCGTCGGGTATCAGGACGCGCTGCAGCAGGTGACGAAGTTTTTCCAGGCGCAGGGAAGTCCGGCGACCGAGGCGCAGCAACAGGCTGTCGCCTGGATCGGCCAGGAGGTGACGCTTCAGGCGTCGTTCCTGGCTTACGTGGATGTCTTCTGGGTCCTGATGATCCTCGCGCTCCTGGCCGTGCCGCTCGCCATGAGCCTGCGCAAGGTGAAGCTTGGCGGCGCGGCGCCTGCTGCGCATTGATGAGCGCCTCGACGGCGGAACTGACCAGACCCTAACCAGACCGTGGAGCCGTCTTGCGACCCTTTCAAAAGTGACGGCCGCGCCTCGCGATGCGGCCGTCGAACGAGAACTCTCAAACGGATTCGTCAGCGCGAGTAGAACTCGATGACGAGGTTCGGCTCCATGTGGGTTGGATAGGGGACCTCGGTCAGGCTCGGGATGCGGGTGAGCTTGGCCGTGGCCTTGGCCGGGTCGACCTCGACGTAATCCGGAACGTCGCGCTCGGCGAGCGCCTGAGCTTCCACCACCAGGGCGAGTTGCTTCGAGGCTTCCTTGACCTCGATCACGTCGCCGACCTTCACCTGGAACGAGGCGATGTTGACCCGGCGGCCGTTGACCTTGATGTGGCCGTGGTTGATGAACTGGCGCGCGGCGAATACGGTCGGCACGAACTTGGCGCGGTAGATCACCGCATCGAGCCGGCACTCCAGGAGCCCGATGAGGTTGGCGCTTGAGTCGCCCTTCATCCGGATCGCTTCAACATAATACTTGTGAAACTGCCGCTCGGAAATATTCCCGTAATAGCCCTTGACCTTCTGCTTGGCCTTGAGCTGGGTGCCGAAGTCGGTCGCTTTGCCCTTGCGGCGCTGGCCGTGCTGGCCGGGGCCGTATTCGCGCTTGTTGAACGGGCTCCGGGGCCGGCCCCAGATGTTCTCGCCCATGCGGCGATCGATCTTGTACTTCGCTTCTGCGCGCTTCGTCATCGCGGTTCCTCTATGACTATCCGACTGGGTTTGGTGAGGAACGCGCCCTCCTGAGCGCCTTTTGGAGGCGCCGACAGGTCCCGGCCGAGCCAGGCCTGGACCACGGGTGCGTCAAACAGAAAGCGCGCCCTCTCGGACAGAGAGCGCGCTCGCCGTGGGCCTCCTAAGGGAATCGCCCCCGCACTGTCAACCGGGTTTGGCGAAGCCGGCGCTCGGAGAATGCGTCCCAACTGTCGCGATGGTGGCATGCAGAATCCGCATGGGAACAGCCTGAATCAGGGTCAAAATGATCTCTTTGGCATCAAAAGGCGTGCGTTTGATCGTTGATTCAAATAATCATTGACAATTTGTTACGCGCTCGGCGCATGCGGTGCCGCAGCGCAGCATTGACTTTTGCGCCGTAGCCAGATACAAATGTTCATGTCTAGGGGATGAACGGCCGCGGTACCGAACACTCGGAGCCGTGATTGGGAGGGCGGTCAACCAAAGGAGACCGCCATGTTGAATCTTTTACGCTTGCTGCGTGAACGTCGCACGTATTGGAACGTCGTCCACGAACTGTCCACTTACTCCGACCGCGAATTGCACGATATCGGCATCGATCGCGCCGACATCCACGCGATCGCCCGGCTCGCCGCGAAGGAAGCCAAGGCGTAAGCCGAGACGCAAAGTCGCATCATAGTCTGGCGGCGGCGCCCTCCAGGCGCCGCCAGACCTCAGATCCGGTTGTACACGTCCTCGAAACGGACGATGTCGTCTTCGCCGAGATAGCTCCCCGTCTGCACTTCGATCAGTTCGAGGTCGATTTTCCCCGGGTTGGCCAGCCGGTGTTTCGAGCCGATCGGCAGATAGATCGACTCGTTTTCGTGCACGAGCTGCACGGTTTCGTTCAGAGTCACTTCCGCTGCTCCCCGCACGACGATCCAGTGTTCGGCGCGGTGGTAGTGCTTCTGTAGCGACAGCCGTCCGCTCGGCCGCACGACGATCCGCTTGACCTGGTATCGCCCGCCCTGGTCGATGCTCTGGTAGTAGCCCCAGGGCCGGTACATGCGTCGGTGCTGGGTCGCCTCCGGAAAATTCTCCGCCTTGAGCCGCTCGACGAGCTGCTTGACCTTGTCAGACTGCGCCTGGTCGGCGACCAAAACCGCGTCACCCGTTGCCACCACGATCACATTATCGAGGCCGATGACCGCCACAAGGTGACCGTCGGAACGGACAAGGACATTGGACGAATCGATCGCGACAGCCCGGCCGCGCAGGCTGTTGCCGTCGGCGTCCTTCGGGCTCAGCCGCCATACGGTCGACCACTGTCCCACGTCCGACCATCCGACGTCTGCGGATAGCACGGCCGCGCGATGGGTGCGCTCCATCACCGCGTAGTCGATCGAGATGCGCGGCGCCTCGGTGAAAGCGGCCTGGTCAAGAACAACGAATCCCCGGTCCTCCTTCGCCTGCGCGACCGCTCTCGTGCACGCCGCCGCGACATTCGGCTCGAAGTGCTTCAACTCCTCCAGCATCACGTCGGCGCGGAAGACGAAATTGCCCGAATTCCACAGATAGCCGTTCTCGATGAACGTCGTCGCACGCTCCACGTTCGGCTTTTCGACGAAGCGCTCGACCCTGTGCACCTGCGGATCGACGGTCAGCGCCTCGCCGGGATGGATGTAGCCATAGCCCGTCGCGGGATGATCGGGCTTGATGCCGAAGGTCACGATCTCGCCGGCCTGCGCCGCAACGGCCGCCTGGGTGCAGAGCGCTACAAATCTCTTCTCGTTCTGGAAGACATGGTCGGCGGCCAGAACTGCGACGATCGTTTTGGAATCCCTCTCCGCGGCCCAGGCCACCGCGGCGCCGACCGCGGCCGCGCTGTCCCGGCGCTCGGGCTCGAGCAGGATCGTCGCGTCCGCCTCGATCTCCTTAAGCTGCTCGGCGACCCGGAATCGATAGTCGAAATTTGTGATGACGACCGGTTTCTCAAAGACCGCGGCGTCCCCGACGACGGTCACGATCGACTGAAAGGTCGAGCGCTCGCCGACCAGCGGAATGAACTGCTTGGGCAGGCTCTCACGCGACTCCGGCCAGACACGGGTCCCTGAGCCGCCGCACATAATCACCGGAAGAATTTTTGTCATTGCGTCCTCTGGACGTTTGTTGCGCCGCGGCGCCGATACCCTGCGTGACTTCTTGAGGGAAGGGCGAGCGCAAGACAACCGCCAATTTCTACTCCTTCCCAGCCGACGAAGCATCGCCGCCCGCCACCGCCGATAGCGCCATGCCGACGCCGGACACAGCCATGGCGACGGCGAACGCGGCGAACGCAACGGGAAGGGAGAAAACTTGGGCGATCGCGTGGGTCGCCAGCGGCGCCGGCAACCGGGTGAAGGTGCTAAACAGCGAGACCGAGGACAGGCCGACGGCAGGCCGGCCGACCGATTGTCGCGCCGCGAGGACGAGGCTGCACGGCACGATCGCCCCCGTTCCGAAGCCGATGAGCGCGAACCCCGCCACCCTCGCGATGAACCTCACCGCGAAACCCGCCGAGGCCAGCGCGAAGGACCCGACGATGAGGCCCTGGTCGCTGATCCGCAGGCGGACGAGATCGGCGGTGAAGCGGAGCGACGCCTGACAGAGGGCGAAAAAGGCGGCACCCAGGCCGGCGATTGCCGCAAGTCCGGGCGCTTCGACGCCCAGCAGGATCGACGACCACAGCAAGGCCGCGGTCTCCGCCGCGCTCCAGATGCCCACGACGACTCCGAGGGCAATAAGCGCCGGGGCGAAGGAAATGCCGCGCGGCCAAGATGCGGACCGTGCCGGCAGGGCGGCGGGCTCCGCGTGGGCGTGCTCCCTCCGCGTTCATCGTTACATCCACCACCTCGCCGACGAGCCCGAGCCGATCAGCAGGTCGCGACCGCCATGTTGGTTCGGGCGTTCAGGAGTCCGCTGACGCCGACCACCCGCCGCATGCCGAAACGATGGGCGCGCGCGCGCGCCGACATGGCCGCAAGATAGGCGGCGGTGTAGGCGGTGTGCATAACCCCGAACGCCGCCGGGTAGACACTCCGGCGCGCGCCAAAATGGCGCCCAACTCCGCCCCAAAGGCTCACGCCGAGGCCAAAGGCGAAAAACAGCCGGCGACGGCCACATGAACGTCCATCCGCTCGCGCTGGAACCCCGACGGCTCAATAATCGGTCGGCGATCCGCCCTCGGCTTTGCGGCGCGCGACGAAAGCCTCGAGCGCCTCGCGCCGCTCCGGCTCGAACGGCGGCGGCGTATAGGCGGCGAGCCGCTCTGCGACGATACGCTCCGCCGCCTCGGCCGCGGTCGGCGACCCCGCCTCGCGCCATGTCTCGTTGTTGCGCCAGTCCGAGATCATCGGCGCGAAGAACGCGGTCCGGTAGCGCAACTGGGTGTGCGCCGCGCCGAAGAAATGCCCGCCCGGCCCGACCTCCCGCATCGCTTCCAGCGCGAGTTCCGCCTCATCGACCCGCAACGGCTTGAGGAATTCCGCGACCATGGCGAGGAGATCCGCGTCGAGGGCCATCTTTTCGAACGAGGCCTGCAGGCCGCCCTCCATCCAACCCGCGCCGTGCATCAGAAAATTGACCCCGCCCATGATCGCGCCCCACAGCGAGAACACGCTCTCATAGGCCGCCTGCGCGTCGAGCGCATTGGCGGCGTTGGCGTTCGAGGAGCGATAGGGCAGGCCGAGCCGGCGCGCGAGCTGGCCCCCCACGATCGCCGTCTTCATGTACTCCGGCGTGCCGAAAGCGGGCGCCCCCGACTTCATGTCGACGTTGGAGGTGAAGCCGCCGTAGACGAACGGCGAGCCCGGCCGCACGACCTGCGCCAAAACGAGGCCGGCCAACGCCTCCGCGTGCTGCTCGGCAAGCGCGCCGGCAAGAGTCACCGGCGCCATGGCGCCGGCGAGCGTGAACGGCGTGAGCACGACGACCTGGTTTCGCCGCGCCATCTGGATGATCCCCTCCAGCATCGGCGTATCGAGCCGCAGCGGCGAGGACGAATTGATCACGGTGAAGAGCGACGGCTCGCGCTCGAGCGTGGCGTCGTCGATCCCACGCGCGAGCTTGATCATCTCGATTGCGTCGAGATTTCGCTCTCGGCCGAGACTGTAAGCGTGAATCGGCTTGTCCGACAAAGTCAGCATGTCGAACAGCGCGTCGAGATGGCGCACCGAAGGATGCACGTCGACCGGCTCGACCGGCTAGCCGCCCCAGAAGTGGATGGAGTCAAACGTGTGTCCGAGTCGAAGAAAATTGCGGTAGTCGGCGATCGTCCCAGTCCTTCGTCCGCCGGCGCGATCGAAAGCGTTGGGGGCGCTGGCGACCGAGCCGAACGCGACATGCGGGCCGCCGATCTCGAGATGGCGCGTCGGGTTGCGCGCGTGCAAGACGAAGGCCCTCGGCGCAAGGCCGACATGCGCTTCGACGAAAGACGGGTCGAAGCGCACCCGGCTCAACGCGCTCCCGACGTCGGCGCCCGCCTCTTTCAGCATCCCGCGCGCGCCGTCGTGCAGGAAGTCGATTCCGATTTCCTTGAGCACCGTCAGCGCAGCCTGATGGATCGTTTCGAGTTCGTCGTTCGAAACGAGGCCGAGCGGCGGGAACGGCAATTGCGGTTGGGCCGGCGGGGCGGAGGGCGCCGGCGAAGCGGCTCGCTCGACGCCGCGCCGGCGGCGGCGTCCGGCCTCCTGCGGCGGGTCTTCAGCGGACATGCGGACCTTTCCGGACGAGTTCGTGACGATTCGCGCTCAGCGTAACGCCGGCTCGTGCGCGGGCCTCGCGAAAATGGCATCGGGACATGCCTATTTGACCATCTACTTCGCCGCCCGGAGTTTCGGCGGTTCGACGGGAGCGGCTTCCGCTTCGGCCGTCCTGCCGGCCGCGAAGCGGGCGATCAGCCAGGAACGAAACAGGGCCACCGCCTCGTTGCTGAGGTCCTCAGGATGGGTAGTGAGATAGTAGCCGTAGCCCTCGTCGAGCCAAAGGTCATAAGGCTGCACCAGCCGCCCGGCCTTGATCTCCTCGTGGAACAGCCGCGGATCGATAAGCGCGATCCCGTCGCCGCTCATGGCGTATTGCGCCGCGAGCTGCTGGGTGTCGAACACGAGGCCGCGGTCGACCGCGATATCCGGCCGCCCGATCGAGCGTACGAACATCTCCCAGAAGAAGTGGCGCGGGCGCCCTTCGATTTTGGTGTGCAGGAGGTCGCTTGCGACGATGAGGCGGGCGGGATCGCTCGAGTCGATCGATTCGAGCAGCTTCGGGCTGCACATCGGCGACGCCCGGACCATCCACAACAGATCATGGATCGCATCGGTGACGCGCGGCTCGGAATAGACAATGGCGATATCGACGTCGCCGTCGACTTCCGGGCCCGTGCTCGGCTTCGAAACGATCTCGAGCGTGATGCCCGCGTTCTCCGAGCGGAAGTCCCGCAGGATCGGGATCGCCAAACGATGGGCGAAGGATGTGGGCAGGGCGACCTTCAGCACCCGCTTCGGCCGGCCCTTCTCCTTGATGACCTCGCCGAGCGCCTGGTCGATGCGATCGAACGACTTCGTCACCACCGGCAAAATGTGGCGTCCGGCCTCTGTGAGCACCAGCTGCTGCGGACGTCGTTCGAACAGAGCGACGCCAAGGAAGTTCTCCAGAACGATCACATGGCGGCTCACCGCGCTTTGCGCGACCGTCAGGCTGTTGGCCGCAGCGGTGAAGCTCAGATGCTGCCCCGCTGCCTCGAACGCTCTGAGAGCGTTCAGCGGCAACCATTTGCGATCCATCCACCCTCCCCGCGCCTCGATCGTTCAAGCATCGCCAAGTGCTTCTGGTTGTGGGCGCGATGAAGAGAAATTCATAACCCAAGACGAGGCGCTCCCACAATACGGTCGCGCGTGGAAACCGAACGCCGCAATCAGCGCGCGCTCGCTTTGCACAGTTTACTTCTGCGCCGATTGCGGCTTTGGCGAATGGGCGAACGCCCTACCGGAAGCTCGTCCAGATCGTCTTCAGGTCCATGTACTTGTCGATCGCATGCGGCGAGCGGTCGCGTCCGAAGCCCGACTGCCTGAAGCCGCCGAACGGCGTAGCGAGCGACGAGCGGTCGTACGTGTTGACCCAGACCGTGCCGGCGCGGATGGCGCGCGACAGCCTATGCGCTGCGTTCATGTCGCGCGTCCACACCGCGGCGGCAAGGCCGTAGATCGTGTCGTTGGCGAGCCGCACCGCCTCGGCCTCGGTCGCGAAAGGAATGACCACGACGACCGGTCCAAAAATTTCTTCCTGAGCGATGTGCATGGCGTTGGTGGCGCCGTCAAGAATCGTCGGCTCCACATAGAACCCGCCGGTCTCGGCGAGCGCGCGTCCGCCTCCGTGCGCGATCCGTGCGCCTTCCTTCTGGCCAAGCTCGATATAGCCGAGCACGCGGTGCATCTGCCGCTCCTCGACCATCGCGCCGAGCTGCGCGCCCGGATCGAAGGGATGACCAAGCGGGATCCGCGACCGCTGAGCCTCAGCGATCTTCTCGACCAGCGCCGAGCGGATCGAGGCATGAGCCAGCACCCGCGAGCCGGCGTGGCAGGTCTCGCCCTGATTGTAGTAGATCCCCCAGGCGATCGCCTCCGCCGCGGCGTCGAGGTCGGCATCGGGCATCACGACGTGCGGCGACTTGCCGCCGCATTCGAGCGCGACGCGTTTCATGTTGCTCTGGCCGGCGTAGACCATCATTAGCTTGCCAACCTCGGTCGAGCCGGTGAAGGCGATCATGTCGACGTCCGGGTGCAGCGCGAGCGGCTTGCCCGCCTTCTCGCCAAAGCCGGGCACAACGTGGAGGACGCCGTCGGGAAGGCCTGCCTCTTTGGCGAGCCGGCCAAGAACGAGCGAGCCGAGCGGCGACTGCTCGGCGGGCTTGAGGATAACGGAATTGCCGGCGACCAGCGCCGGCCCGATCTTCCAGGCGCCGATGATCAGCGGGTAGTTCCATGGCACGATCGCGCCGATCACCCCGAGCGGCTCCTTGCGCACCATCGCGACGTCCTTGGGCCCAAGCGGCGCGACCTCGTCGTAAATCTTGTCGGCGAGCTCAGCGTAGTACTGGATACAGTTAGCGCACAAAGGGACGTCGACATCGAGCGTGTTGGCGATCACTTTTCCGACGTCGAGCGTTTCGAGAAGCGCAAGCTCCTCGGCGTTCTCGCGGATGAGTTCGGCGAAGCGCAGCAGAACCTTCTTCTTGTGAAGCGGGTCGGCGTCCCGCCAGACGCCGCTCTCGACGGCGGCGCGCGCCCCCTTCACCGCCCGATGGATGTCGGCCTCGCCGCAATCGGCGACATGGGCGAAGACTTTTCCGTCGATTGGCGAGATTCTGGCGAAGGTCGCGCCGTCACGTGCGGGGATGTAGGCGCCGTCGACGAAGGCGCGGCCCTCGATCTTGAGCGCAGCGGCGCGTGCGGTCCAGCCTTCGCGGGTCGTCGGGCGGTCGAGCATGGATGGACTTCCGGGAATTTATGAGCGACGACGCGGGAGCATCGCTTCTGAAACGCCGCCGCCAAACAGGATTTTCCTTATGAGGCGATGCCTGGCGGGCATGGACACCGCCCTTCCCTTATCGCGCCTCCCGCATTAAGTAAGCGCTGCGTTTCCCCGAAAACCTTTGGATCCATGGCCGAAGCAAACCCCGTCGCGCGCCGGCGCACTTTCGCGATCATCTCGCACCCGGACGCCGGCAAGACGACGCTGACCGAAAAGATCCTTCTGTTCGGCGGCGCCATCCAGCTCGCCGGCGAGGTGCGCGCCAAGGCCAACCGCCGCCAGACCCGTTCCGATTGGATGGGCATCGAGCGCGAGCGCGGCATTTCCGTGGTCACCTCGGTGATGACCTTCGAATACGCCGACTGCGTCTTCAACCTGCTCGACACGCCCGGCCACGAGGATTTTTCCGAGGACACCTACCGCACCCTGACCGCCGTCGATTCGGCTGTGATGGTGATCGACGCCGCCAAGGGCATCGAGGCGCGCACCCGAAAACTGTTCGAGGTCTGCCGGCTGCGCGACATCCCGATCGTCACCTTCATCAACAAGATGGACCGCGAGACGCGCGATCCGTTCGACCTCCTGGACGAGATCGAGAAGACGCTGGCGCTCGATACGGCGCCGCTCACCTGGACCATCGGTCGCGGCCGCTCGCTTGCGGGCGCCTACGACATCCGCCGGAGCCGGCTGACGGCGCTCGGCAAAGACGCCGAGGCGATCCGGGTCAACGGACCCGACGATCCGCGCGTCGCCGAACTCCTGCCCGAGCACGAGCGACGGGAGGCGATCGACGAGCTCAACCTCGCCGTCGAAGGCCTCAAAGCGTTCGACAGGCAGGCCTTCCTCGAAGGTCATCTGACGCCGGTCTTATGGGGCAGCGCGCTCAAGGATTTCGGAGTCAAGGACCTGATCGACGCGATGGCCGAGTTCGCGCCGAGCCCGCGCGCCCAGGCTGCGGCGAGCCGCACGGTGAAGGCGGACGAGCCCAAGATGACCGGCTTCGTGTTCAAGATCCAGGCGAACATGGACCCCAACCATCGCGACCGCATCGCCTTCATGCGCGTCTGTTCCGGCAAGCTGCAGCGCGGCATGCGGGCGAAGCTCGTCCGCACGGGAAAGCCCGTGACGCTGTCGGCGCCGCAGTTCTTCTTCGCCCAGGACCGATCGCTCGCCGAAGAAGCCTTCGCCGGCGACGTCGTCGGCATCCCGAACCACGGCCTGCTTCGCATCGGCGACACGCTGAGCGAGGGCGAGGACATCGTCTTCCGCGGCGTCCCGAGCTTTGCCCCGGAAATCCTGCGCCGGGTCAAGCTCGCCGACGCGATGAAGGCGAAGAAGCTGCGCGAGGCGCTGCAGCAGATGGCCGAAGAGGGCGTCGTGCAGGTGTTCCAGCCCTTCGATGGCGCGGCGGCGATCGTCGGCGTGGTCGGCGCGCTGCAGCTCGACGTGCTCATCGAGCGGCTCAATGCCGAATATGGCCTGCCGGTGTCCTTCGAACCGAGCCGCTTCGAGGTCTGCCGCTGGGTGTCCTCGGACGAGAAGGCCGAGATGGAAAAGTTCCTCGGCGCCTATCCCTCGTCGCTCGCCACCGACCTCGACGGCGCGCCGGTGTTCATGGCGACCAGCGCCTTCAACCTGCGCTACGAGCAGGAGCGCTGGCCCAAGATCGCGTTCACGGATGTGAAGGACTACCAGAAAGCCGCGGCCTGATGACCGATTGCAGGCGCATCCGGCACGAAGGCCGCGCGACGGCGCGGGCAGACATTTGGATTTCCTCAGGCCTCCGCGGAGAGAGACGCCAACTCCGCAGATCTTCGGATTCAGGAGGTTGGATTTTCTTGGAATTCGTTGGATTCTCTCGACCGAATTTAGCCTTTTCAATGGGTTACGCGCGACCTCGCGCGAATTTTATTCGTCATGCGGCCCATCCCCGCGTAAAGGGCCGCGTCCGGTTTGAGGACGGCGTCTCCGCTTGCGCTTCGTCTGAGGCTCGCATGAAGGGATCATAGCGACATTTCCGATTTTCCGCAACCAAAAGTCGCGCCATCGCCATTCACGCGAGGGCGCCAGCGCCTTTCAGAACAGGCTCAACTGCGCGCCCGTTTCGTTCTCGGCCGGCGCCGGCTTGATGAAGAGATCGGTGCGCAGACTCCGCTTGGTTTCGTTGTAGCCGAGCCGCCGCTCCGCCAATTCGAAGCGGCGGCCGATCATCCAGGCGTAGGGGCCTGAGCCGGCCATGCGCCGGCCCCACTCGGCCTCATAGTCCTTGCCGGCGCGCATCGATTGCATGAGCGACACGGAGCGCTTGAGGCGGTCGGGGAAGTGGACCTGCAGCCATTCGCGATACATGTCGCGCAGCTCCAGCGGAAGGCGGAGCACGATGTAGCCGCCCTCGCGCGCCCCCGCGGCCCAGGCGCGGGTGAGAATCGTCTCGATCTCCGAATCGTTCACCGCCGGGATGACCGGCGCGACCAGGACGCCCGCCGGCACGCCGGCGTCGTTCAACCGCGCGATCGCCTCGATCCGCTTCTCCGGCGTCGGGGCGCGCGGCTCCATCTTGCGCGCCAGCGCGCGGTCGAGGGTCGTCACCGACAGGAAAACCTTTATGAGCCCGTCGCGCGCCATGTCGCTGAGAATATCGAGGTCGCGCAGGACGAGGTTGGACTTGGTCACGATGCTCGCCGGATGGCGCGCCCGCCGCAGCGTCTCCAGAATGGAACGCGTGATGCGGTACTGCCGTTCGATCGGCTGGTACGGATCGGTGTTGGTGCCGAGGGCGATCGGCGCAGGGGCGTATTTCGGCGCCGCGAGCTCGCGCTCGAGCAGCGCCGCGACGCCCTGCTTGGCGAACAGCTTGCTTTCGAAGTCGAGCCCGGGCGAAAGCCCCATGTACGCGTGGGTCGGCCGTGCGAAGCAATAGAAGCAGCCGTGCTCGCAGCCGCGATAAGGGTTGATCGAGCGGTCGAAGGCAATGTCGGGCGAATCGTTGCGGGTGATGACGCTCCGCGGCTTCTCCCAGATGACTTCTGTGACCAGCGGCTCGGGCGCCTCGTCGTGGGTCCAGCCGTCGTCGAAATCCACCCGGGTCTGGATCTCGAACCGGCCGGAGACGTTGGTCGCGGCGCCGCGGCCGCGCCGCCGCTCAGGCAAGGCGAGGCGATCGGCGATCGCGGCGGGCTCATGGCGCGGATCGGGGGAGAGCGCGGCTCGATGCATGGTCATGACGATGTCCCAGTTTGAGACAAAGAACAAATCATGAACAACAGATAATGCGCCGCGATTCCCGCGTCAAGACCGCGCGCGCATTCGGCGCAGCGTGGTATGCTCGGCCAGAAAACAGGGGAGCGGCCATGCAGAAACGAAGATTGGGCGCGAGCGCGCCGGAGGTTGGCGCCATCGGCCTCGGCTGCATGGGCATGTCGGATTTCTATGGGGCCGCCGACCGCGCCGAGAGCATCGCCACCATCCATGCGGCGCTCGATTCGGGCGCGACGCTGATCGACACCGGCGATTTCTACGGGGCCGGCCACAACGAAATGCTGATCGCCGAGGCGCTGAAAGGCCGCCCTCGCGACGATTACGTGCTCAGCGTCAAGTTCGGCGCGCTGCGCGACCCGGCCATGGCCTTCATCGGCTACGACGCGAGCCCGGCGGCGGTGAAGAATTTTCTCACCTATTCGCTGCGGCGGCTCGGCGTCGACCATATCGACATCTACCGTCCCGCCCGCCTCGACCCGGTCGTGCCGATGGAGGAAACCGTCGGCGCGATCGCCGACATGGTGAAGGCAGGCTACGTGCGGGCGATCGGCCTCTCCGAGGTCAGCGCCCACACGATCCGCCGCGCGGCCGCGGTCCATCCGATCTCGGACCTGCAGATCGAATATTCGCTGGTGGTGCGGATGATCGAGGCGGAGATCCTGCCCGCCTGCCGCGAGCTCGGAATCGGGATCACCGCTTATGGCGTGCTGGCGCGCGGGCTGATCTCCGGCCACTGGACCCGGGAACGTTCGAGCGGCCGCGACTTCCGAATCTTCTCGTCGCGCTTTTCCGGCGAGGCGCTGGACCATAACCTCGCCCTGGTCGAGGCGCTTAGAAAACTCGCGCATGCGCGGGAGGTCGGCGTCGCGGCGATGGCGGTGGCGTGGGTCATGGCGCAGGGCCGCGACATCGTGCCGCTCGTCGGGGCGCGCAAGCGCGGGCAATGGGCGGAATCGAGCGCCGCCGACGGTCTGAAGCTGACGGACGCCGACCTCGCCGCGATCGAAGCCGCGCTGCCGAAGGGCGCCGCCAAGGGCGAGCGCTACCCCGCCGAAGCCATGGCGGATCTCGACAGCGAGAAGAAAGGGTAGCGCAGCCAGCGATTCAAGACGTCGTTTAGAGCATGATGATTTGACGTCGCGCCGCGGGCCGTCACCCGGCCGCTTCGCGGCGTCCCTCTTCCCGGGGGAGAGAGCCTCAGCGGCAGCGCGTCTGACCCCTTCTCCCTTAGGGAGGTGGCCGCGCAAAGCGCGGTCGGATGGGCTAACGCCAGCGATCAAACGTTGGCGCCCCCCTTACCAAACCTCTCCCCGCTGTCGCGGGGCGAGTGGGTCTCATCCTCCCCCCAGCACGCCTTTCATCGCGCCGTCCGTCTCCTGCGCGTAGCGCCGCGCGGCGAAGGCTTCGCCGAGCGTGCCGAGCGCGTGGCCGTCGTCGCGCTCGGTGACGGCGAGCGTGTCGGCGTGGGCGGCGCCGAACAGGTCGAGCGCCGTCTTGATGTCGTCGTCGGGGTGGAGCGTCGTCGCCGGCAGATGGACGATGAGGCCGAGCGGTCCGCCGTCGTCATCATCGGCGAGAGTCTGAGCGTGCGCCTCCGCGACATGCACGAGCCCGCTGTAGCGACCGTCGTCGCCAACCGCGACCACGACGTTGGCGCTGCCGAGCGGATAAGCCTCGCGGAAGGCCCGCACGCTCTTGTCGGCCAGGAACACCGGCGGAGACGGGATCATCATTTTGCCGACGGTGAGTTCGCGCAGCCAGCCGACGTCCTGCCCGCCGCGGATCGTCTCGCCGCGCAGGTGCAGGCGCCAGGTGGTGAACGAATAGCCGAAGGTCGCGCGCACCGTCAGCGATGTGGCGATCGAGGCGGCGAGCGCGCCGCCGGCGATGGCGAGATTGCCGGTGCTCTCGAGCACCAGGAAGGTCATGGTCAGCGGCCCGCCCACGATCGCGGTGCTCAGCGCCCCCATCCCCACCAAGACGCATGCGACCGGGTCGAGCCCGAGCCCAGGGAACGCAGCCGTCACGCCGATCGCGTAGAGCTTGCCGAGCAGCGAGCCGACGAACAGCGACGCGAAGAACAGGCCGCCGCGGAAGCCCGACGCGAGCGAGGCCAGGCTGGCGAACAGTTTCAATACGATCAGGACGACGAGTTCGCGGGCGCTGAGAGGCCAGTAGAAGTCGAGCTCCAGCGCGCCATGCCCTGCGCCCAGCACCTGCGGCGTATAGAGCGCCATGGCGCCGAGCAGGAGCCCGCCCGCGACCGGCCGGAACAGGCGCGAGGGTACGACGAAGCGAAACGCCCGCTCGATCAACGCGGCGCTCCGCATCGCGCCGACGCCAACCGCCGCCGCCAAGAGGCCGAGGCCGATCAGGGCGCCGTAATGGGGAAAGGTCAGCGGCGGCACATCGGCGACGCTGATCACATAGGGCGCGCCGCCGATCGCCTTGGTGGTCAGCGTGGCGGCGAGGCAGGCCGCGAAAACCGGCCCGGCGATCGCCAGGGAATAGGCCCCGATGATCAGCTCGAAGGCGTAGAAGGCGCCGGTCAGCGGCGCCCCGAAGGCCGCCGCGATCGCGCCCCCGGCGCCGCAGCCGACCAGCATGCGCAGGTCCTGCCGGCGCAGCCGGCCGTTGATTCCGAACCGCGAAGCGATCCCGCCGCCGATCTGCGCGTAGCCCGCCTCGAGGCCGACCGATGCGCCGCAGCCATTCGACATCACCGTCTGCGCAGCGACGAGCAAGCTCTCGGTCAGCGACATGCGTCCGCCGCGCAGGGCGTTCGCCTCGACCGGATCGACCGCCGGCGGGAACTTGCGCCGCGCCCGCCAGTGATCGATCGCCCCGAGCGCGAGCCCGGCCAACATCGGGGCGGCGAAGGCGGCGACCGGGGGAACGCGCTGGGCGGCGCTGAGCCGCACCTCGAACGGAATGCCGTAGATGACGACATGGGCGAAATTGACGATCAGCGTCATGGCGCTGACCGCAACGCCCGCCAGCACGCCGACGCCGATCGCCAGCGCCACCAGCCCGAGCTCGCTCGCGCGCAGACGGGCGCGCAACTTGGCGATGAGGACGAGCGCCGGGCGAGGCGTTTTCATCGAGACGCCCGGAAGGATGCAAAGAAGCTGCGCGGCATGCCCGGACTTATGCGCAACCTGCCGCCCGAAGCCAAGGGCGGCCGCCTCAGCGGCCCGCCAGGGTCATGTCGTCGCGATGGATCATTTCGGCGCGGCCCGGCGCCCCGAGGAGATGGGCGATATCGCGCGAGTTGCGCCCGCGGATGCGTTCGGCATGCAGGGCGTCGAAAGCGATCAGGCCCCGCCCGATTTCCGCCCCGCGCTCATCGCAGATGGCGACGCAGTCGCCGCGCGAGAAGGCGCCTTCGATCCGGGTGACGCCGGCCGGCAGCAGGCTCTTGCCCCGGTGAAGCGCGGCGGCGGCGCCGGCGTCGACGAACACGGCGCCTTTCAGCTCGAGCGAGCCGCCGATCCAGATCTTGCGCGCCGCGACCGGATTCGAGAGCGTGAGAAACCATGTGCAGCGTCCGCCTTCGGCGACCCGCGCAATCGGATGCTCCACCCGCCCGTCGGCGATGACCATGTGGGTTCCGGCGGAGGTCGCGATGCGGGCGGCTTCGATCTTGGTGCGCATGCCGCCGCGGGATAACTCTGACGAGGCGCCCCCGGCCATCGCCTCGATCTCCGGCGTAACGCGCTCGACGACGGGCAACAACCGGGCATGGGCGTTTCGATGCGGCGGCGAATCATAGAGCCCGGCGACATCAGATAAAAGGATCAGGAGGTCGGCG
>NZ_JBKQOT010000398.1:0-7761 GCF_052145395.1 Roseiarcus sp. | reverse complement strand
CCGGACGCCGCCCGTTCTCTAAAGGCCGCCGGATTGACTCCCGCGCCGGACGCGGCGCCCTCGCTTTGTTGAGCGCCTGCGCAGCGGCGTCGGCGAAAGGGAGGGTCGGCGGTTCGCCGGCCCTCGCTCGTCTCACTTGAACTTGTCCATGTTGGCCTTGGTGACTAGGGCCGCGCCCGAGTCGATCAGCGACTCCACTTTGTCTCCCTTGATGGCCCTTACGAGCGCGTCCACGCCGAGTTCCGCCATCTTCGCCGGGAACTGCGCCACGGAGGCGTCCTCGATGCCGGCGGCCATGGCTTCCGCCTCGCCGCAGCAGAAGTCGAAACCGACCAGAATGACGCGGTGATCGAGCTTGGCGTTCTTGATCGCCTGGGCCGCGCCCGCGGCGGGCGGACCGCAGGCGGAGTAGATCGACACGAGATGCGGGTTCGCGGTCAGCATATCCTGAGCGACGTTGATCCCTTTCTCTTCTTGACAGTCGGTTTCGCCCTTGCCCACGATCTTGACGTTCACGCCTTTCAAGCCTTCGAGCATGCCGTTCACGCGATCATCGAGAGCGGGCACGCCCGGCACGCCTTCGAGAATGCCAAGCGTGTCGCCGTCCTTCAGCGCCGATTTGAGGTAGGCTCCGGCGATCTTGCCAGCTTCGAGATTGTTCGTGGTCGCAAGCGCGGTCTGGCCTTTCCAGTTGGGAATCTTGTTGTCCATAAGAACGACCTTGACGCCCTGGGCGACCGCCTTGTCCAGCGTTGTCGCCACCGTGGGATCGACCGGCGTAATGGCGATGCCCTGCACGCCTTTGGTCACCATGGACTCGATGAGCGCGATCTGTCCTTCGATGTCAGTGGCCGAAGCACCCTGGCCGTAGATGATCTCTACGCCGGGATGCGCCGCCGCATAGGCCTTGGCGGCGTTTTCCATGGTCGCGAAGAACGGCACCGGGAACTTTGTAATGAAGCCGAGCTTGATTGGCTGGTCCGCCGGGGCGGGCCCGGCGATCGCCGCGGCGAGCGCGATGCCGCCAAGCAGCGCTGTCATTCTCATGTTGGTTCCTCCCTTGCTTCGAAGAGGCCGCTCCGGGGCGGAGCGACGTTCGCTTTCACCGCTGTTTGATGCGGCGAAACCTGATTAAGCTTCCGCCCCCACAATCAGGGCGACGAGTTCCTTCTGGTTCGTGCGGTCCGGCTTCAGCTCCCCGACCTTGCGCCCCTGGCGCAGGACGATGGCGCGGTCGGCGAGCTCGACCACATGCTCAATGTTGTGGGTAATGAGAATGACGGAGCTCCCTTCCGTGCGGAGCTGCGCGATCAGGTCGAGGACCTTACGCGACTCGCGCACCCCCAGCGCGGCGGTCGGTTCGTCGAGGATCACGACCTTGCGCGCGAACACACTCGCGCGCGCGACCGCGATGGCCTGGCGTTGACCCCCCGACATGAGCGCAACTGGCGCATCGAGATTCGGAAGTTTGACCCTCAGTCGCTCGAGAATTGCGGCCGCCTCGCGATCCATCGTGCGACCGCTCAAGAATCGGAGTCCCCGAGGCAACCAGGCTGGGAATGCGATCTCACGACCGCAGTAGAAGTTCTGGGACGCGGTCAGATTGTCGAACAGCGCGAGGTCCTGATAAACCGTCTCGATTCCGGCGCGGCGCGCCGCCGCCGGGGAGTGGATCGGAACGGCCGCGCCGTCGAGAAGGATCTCGCCCGCATCGAGCGCGTAGACGCCGCTGATGCATTTGACGAGCGTCGATTTGCCTGCCCCGTTGTCGCCTAGCAAGGCGAGAACTTCGCTGCCGAACGCCTCGAGGCTCACGCCATTGAGAGCCTGCACCGCGCCAAATCGCTTCTCGGCCTGACGCACGGAGAGAACCGGGGCGATCGAGGCCGGATTCATTGGGACCTCGCCGCCTGAATCGACCGCGCCCGAGCCTCCAGGCGGCTGCGCAGCACGTCGGCTTCCACAGCCACGACAATCATGAGGCCGATCGCAATCATCTGGAAGAAGACGTCGACGCTGAGCAGATTGAGCGCATTGCGGATGACGCCGATCATCACCGCACCGACGAGCGCGTGGCCAATGTGCCCGCGCCCGCCGAGAAAGCTCGCCCCGCCGATGATGACGGCGGCTATGGTGTCCAGTTCGAGCAGATTGCCGTACAGCGGCGAGCTTGCGCCCGTGCGGCCTGCGAGAACGACCGCTCCTATACCAGCGCAAAATCCTGAGAGGACGTAGGTCGAAACCAATACGCCCTTGACTGGCATGCCCATCTCGAGCGCTGCTTCCGCGTTGCCCCCGACGGCATAGATCCAGCGGCCCCAAACCATCGCCTTGGTCATTATGAGCGCCGCGAGCGCGACCGCCAGCACGACGAAGAAGGAGTTCGGCACGCCGAAGGTTTCCGAGCCGCCAAGCGTGGAAATCCAGTTGGGCATTCCCCGCATCGTGGTGTGGCCGACTGCGAGCTCGAGCGCGAGACCGCGACAGATGCTCAGCGTTGCGAGCGTGATGATGAAGGGGTGCGGCAAGCGGCCATAGACGAAGACAACCCCGTTGATTGCACCGACGAGCGTGGCGGAGGCCAACATCGCTAGCGCCACGAGCAGCGCGGAATCATGGCTGCGAAACACCAGGCCGCCGATCACGGTTGCGAGCGCGAGATTTGCGCCGACCGAAAGGTCGATGCCTCGGGTCAGGATAACCAGCTGCTGTCCAATCGCCACGATGGCGATCACCGCTGTCTGCGCGAGAATGTTGCCGATATTGACCGGCTTGAGAAAATTGGGGGTCAGTTGGCTGATCGCCGCGGCTAATAGAATGAGGATCAGCACCGGACCGAAGCTCAGCAGTCGGAGGGCCAGCGAAACAGCCGGTCCCCCGCTCGTGCGATCGCGCAGTGTCGAAATCTGAGCCGCTCCTTGACGATTGCTCACCGCTCCCCTCATGGGTCGCCGTCTAGATGTCTCTTATGGACAAAAGACCAACTATCGCGCAGTCCGTCAACTGTTTTTTATGGGGAAAAGCCAACATCCAACAAAATGTCAGTTTCTGCGGGCCGCAAAGCCAAGCGCCGCGACGATAATTGCGCCCTTGGCCATGAGCTGAATGTCGATCGGCACGTTGAGAATATTCATGCCGTCGTTGACGACGCCGAGGAAGAACACGCCGAGCAGAGTGCGCGGTATCGAGCCGTTCCCTCCCATGATGCTGGTTCCGCCCAGCACAACGGCGGCGATGACGTCGAGCTCCGTGCCAAAAGGCCCATAGGTCGCCAGCGCCGTATGCACCTGGGACGACTGGATGATTCCAGCCAGCGCCGCTCCAAGACCAGAAATGACGTAGACGAGCGTCTTGGTCCCACGGGTGCGATGTCCGCTTAGATAGGCGGCGCGTTCGTTGTCGCCGATCGCGGCGACCAGGAGACCGAGCGGCGTGCGCCGCTGGACGAAGATCATGACGAGCGCCACGAGCACGAAGATGTACACCGGGACGGGCAGGCCGAAGAGATTGCCGGCGCCGATGAAACTGTATTCGGGCTGCTCGCGGATGAGATGCTGCCCCGGCCCGCCGAGGATCAGCGCCGACCCGCGCGCGATGCTCAGCATCGCGAGCGTGACGATGATCGGCGGCAGCTCGAGGAAGGCGATCGTCGCGCCGTTCGCCAGGCCCACCAGCGCGCCGATTGAAAGCCCCGCGAGAATGACAAGCGCGAGCGGCAGGCCGGCCTCGAGCGCATAGTAGGAGACGAGACCGGCGGCGGCGAGCACCGGCCCGACCGACAGGTCCACACCGCCCGTCATGATGACGAAGGTGGTGCAGGTTGCCATGATCCCGACGAGGGCGACCTGCTGCACAATTCCGATGAGATTGTCGGGACCGATGAACGCGGGCTGCGCCGCCGAAAAGACGATCACGATCGCCAGGATCGCGATCGGCAGCGCGTTCGATGCGATCCACCCCCTAAAGTGAGACGGGGTGACGGCGCTGCCGGCGCTCATGCCGCGCCCATTCCGATCTCGCGCACAATCTCGTCCATCCGAACGGCGTCCGCATCGTGCACGGCGACGAGCCGCCCGGAGACCATCACGCCGATCCGATCGGCCACGGTCATGACCTCTTCGAGGTCGGAGGACACGACGAGCACGGCTGCGCCTCGGTCGCGCTCGCGCCTCAGAATCGCATAAATTTCCGCCTTGGCCCCCACGTCGACGCCGACCGTGGGCTCGTCGAGAATGAGAATGCGCGGGGCGCGAACGAGCCATTTGCAGACCAGCACCTTCTGCTGATTGCCGCCCGAGAGCAGATTGATCGGCCGCGTTCCATCGGGAGGTTGAATCGATAGGCTCGATATCGCGCGCCGGCCAGCTTCGGCCATGCGGGCGCGGCGCAGGAGCAGCCCATTGCGGAAGCGGTCCAGCGTCGCCATGACCAGATTCTCGGTGATAGTCATGTCCAGCATGAGGCCTTCGCGGCGGCGATCCTCGGGAACAAAGCCGATTCCCCGCGCAATCGCGCGCGAGGGGGAGGAGAATGCCGCCGGCCGGCCGTCGACCTCAAGCGCGCCGCTGTCGAAGCTGTCAGAGCCGAACAGGGTCCGCACCAACTCGGTCCGCTTGGACCCGATCAGCCCGGTGACGCACAGGATCTCGCCCGCGTAAAGATCGAAGCTTACATCTTTGAAGACGCCGCGCTTACTGAGATTGCGCGCGCTCAACCGGATTTCGCCCGAACCGCGAGCGCGCCGCCTCTGTTGCGCGGCCTGCTCGGATTCGCGCGCGAGCTTCTCGCCCACCATAAGGTGTACGACCCGCGGACGGTCTATGTCGGCGACAGCGCTTTCGGCCACCACTTGGCCGTCGCGCATGACCGTCACCGTGTCGCAGACGGCGAAAATCTCGTCGAGGACGTGGCTGATGTAGACAATGCCGACCCCGCGCGCCTTAAGTATGCGAATGGTCGCTTGGAGCCTGGCGACCTCCGAGGCGGCGAGCCAGGCGGTTGGCTCGTCCATGAGGATCACGCGCGCATCAAGCGCGAGCGCCTTCATGATCTCGACCTCTTTCTGCTTCACCGTCGGTAGGCTGCCGACCGCGGCGTCGAGGTCGAGCACGAGGCCGTGGCGTTCGAGGAGGGCGAGAGCCTCGCGGCGCTGGCGTGCGCCGTCGACGAAGCCGAGACGGCGCGTCGGCTGCCGGCCGAGAAAGATGTTGTCGAGCACCGACATCGCCGGCGCGAGATTGGCGTGCTGGTAGATGCAGGCGACTCCGCGGCGGATCATTTCCTTGGGGTCGCCGAGCGGCGCCGTTTCGCCCGCGATTTCGACTGCGCCGCGCGTCGGCGCGACGGCGCCGGTGAGAATCTTGACGAGTGTCGATTTGCCCGCGCCGTTGGATCCGACCAATCCACGCGCCTCGCCAGCGGTCACCGCTAGACTCGCCTCTCTCAAAGCGACCAGATGGCCATAGACCTTGGTCAAGGAAATACCGCGAATAAGAGGCGTCTCGGCCATGTCAGGCGGCTTCGGCAAGGTTGGCGGCAAGGCGGCGCTGCCGCCTCAGCGCCAAAAGACGGTCGTAGCCGACGGCCGCAAGCAGAATAACCCCGGTCAGGACCTGCTGGACGAACTGCGGCACACCCATCAGCGTCAGCCCAAGCAGCACAGCTCCGAGGAGAAAGGCCCCGAGGGCCGGGCCGAACATGGAGCCGACGCCACCGCTGAGACTTACCCCGCCAATGACCGCCGCCGCGATGGCGGTGAGCTCCATGCCGGTCCCCAGCGCCTCCGTTGAAGTCGTGAAACGCGCCACCATGATCAGCGCCGCGACGGCTGCGCAAAAGCCGGCCATCGCGTAGGCCGCGACGACAGTCCTGCCGGTGCTAATTCCGGCCAGGCGCGCGGCCTCGAGGTTGCCTCCCACAGCGTAGAGATCGCACCCGAATCGCGTCTTCAGCAATAGGGTCTGGAAGACTGCGAGCAGCGCCAACATGATGAAAAAGGAAAACGGAAACCACGGCAAGGCGACGAGACTGGAGAGTCCTAGCCAGCCGCCGACGTCGAAATAGCTCTCGATGCCGGTGATCCATCGGTCGGTGATCGGCGTGGTGGTGAGCCCGGGCACGAGCTGGCGGCCGGAGATCGCGTAGATGAAGCCGCGGTAGGCGGCGAGCGTGGCGAGCGTGGCGATGAACGGCTGCAGCCTGAGCAAGACAATCAGGACGCCGTTGACGACACCCGCCAGCGTCCCGACGGCGATCGCGGCGGGAACGAGCAGGTAGCCTGGCGCGTGCAGGATCTGCGCCAAGTCGAACACGACCATGCCCACGACTCCGACGATGGCGCCGATCGAGAGATCGATGCCGCGCACCAGAATCGGAAACGCCTGTCCCATGGCGAGGATGGCCGCGAACGAGAATCCCGACATGAGGTTCTCGGCGTTCGTCGCGGTGGCGAAGCGGGGCGCGATCACGCCGAAAACAGCGACGGTCGCCACAAAGAACAAAATGAGCGCTGCGGTCGCGGGGCGGAGCGTCACGGGACGGAGGCTCGTCACGAGAGGTCGGGCCGCGCCGCGGCGCGCCACGGCCCGCAGCGCCGCAGAGGGCTACCAGCGCTGAGACGGCTGAATCGAGGCCACATTCTTCTTGGTCGTGATGACATAGGGCATCAGGAGATGCGCCTGATGGGCGAACGCCGTCGCCGGGACACCGCCGGTCGTCAGCACCGTCGCCGCGGCCGCGGCAAGGCGTCCTTGTTGGTAAACGTCGGTATATTGCGTGCCTGTGAGTTCGCCAGCCTCAATCGACTCAAGGGCTGCGACCTCGCCGTCGTTGCCGAAGACGACGAGCTTGCCGATTAGACCCTTCTCCTTGGCGACATCGACCGCGCCGAGCGCCATCGAGTCATTGACGCCATAGACGCCGCCGAGATCGGAATGGGCGGCAAGGATCGTGCGGAGCACATCCTGGGCCTTCTTGCGGTCCCAATCGGCCACCTGGTCGGCAACGACCTCGATCTGCGGATGGTCCTTCTTCAGTCCGTCGACGAAACCGCTGGTGCGCTGATCGCGGATAATGATGCCTGGCGGAGCGTTGAGAATCGCGACCTTGCCTTTGCCTTGCATGGCCTCGCCCATTGTCCTGGCGATGTCCATTGCGCCGTAGTAGTGGTTCATCTCGACGTGCGCGGCATGCGCCTCGGTGGCGTCGATGTTGAGGGTGATGACCGCAATGCCGGCGCGCTTGGCCTTGGCGATCGACGGTGCAAGCGCGACAGAGTCGATAGGCTGCAGGAAGATGATCGAGGTCCCCTTGCTGATCAGGGCGTCCATGAGACTGGCTTGCACCTCGACCTTGTTTTGACCGTCGAGCAGTTCGTAGTCGATGACCTGCTGCGGCTTTAGGACCTCCTCGATTCCCTTGGACCAAGCGGCAGGAACCGTGTGCGGCTGCCATTGAATGAACGCCATCTTGTAACGCGTGCCTTGAGCGCGGGCGCGGGAGACGCCCAACCCGTCGCTGTCGAAGTTCCCGAGCAGCGCGCTTCCTGCGCTCGTCAGGGCAGCGGAGCCGAGCGCCACGCTCTTGAGAAAATCCCGGCGTCCCTTCGCGGTCGCTTCGCTGTCGATCATGGCGATTCCTCCCTTGGTGATCGTCTTTGGTCGCCGCTGACGGAAGTTGGCCGCAGTCTCTTTACAGCCGCAGCACGTCCGCGATGAATGTGTATTGCTCGAACCGTTTCTTCTCCATAAAAGACCACTTGCG
>NZ_JBKQOT010000397.1:0-4697 GCF_052145395.1 Roseiarcus sp. | reverse complement strand
TAGACTTGCCCACGGACGGCTCCCTTCCAGATGGCGCTTTCAACGACGACCATCTTGGCACGCTTGATGCCGTACGGGGCGCCGTCCACCCCATCAGCAAAGGTTCGGATATGAGCCGTTCGCAGAGCCGACGATCAAGGACCGGCATCTGCGCAGTGCCGACGGCCTTGGCCCTTGTCGCTTGTTTCCGAGGATCGCCATCCGCCATCGCCGCCGTCCCCCGCTTCGCCACTAAAAAATTAAGCGCGCTTGACCGCAACCCGGTCGCGCCGCAATCTTCAGATCTCGACGATTGGGTCGGAGGGGTCGGAGGTGTGCGAAAGGCCATGGGGTCTTCGGCGTTCGCGGCCGATCGCGCGCGCAATTGCGGCAGCCCTGACGCTGACTTCCGCCGACGTCCTGCCGATGCTCCCGGCCCGCGCGGAAGGGTGCGCAGCGCCGACCTCGGCTACCCAGCAGGTCGAGCTTTATTTCGGCGCTTCCGTCAAGGGACGCCCCTTCGTCACGGAGCGGGCGTGGTCCAAGTTTCTCGACACGGAGGTGACGCCGAGGTTTCCCGACGGTCTCACCGTCTTCGACGCGCATGGCCAATGGCGTTCCGGCGACGGGCGGATCTATCGCGAAGCGACCCGCGTGCTCCTCATCCTCTACAAGGCGGACGCCGCGAGCGAAGGCAAGATCGAGGCCCTGCGCGACGCCTATAAGAAACAATTCCATCAGGAAGATGCGCCGCTGCGGGTCGACTCGACGGTCTGCGCCACCTTCTGACGGCGAGGGCGTCCCAAGCCTCCACGCGGGCCTGCCGCAGGTCCAAAACCTCGATTCGGTAGGCCTCTCGGCGCCGCCATCCTTCCGGCGCCTCTCGGGACGGCGCGCCCCCAACGCCGACGGCCGGAGTCGACGTAGAGCTGCCGTTGCAGATCGCGGCTGCGAACGTCGCGAGTGGGAGGGCAAGCGGGCTTTCCCCGGCGACACATGTAGGCGCGGTGTCCGCCCAGAGCGGACATTCATCAGCAACGATTGAACGTCCCGGATCGACGTAGACTGGACATTCGTCAACGCCCTGCCGCCGCGATTTGCACCATTCCTGAGGCGTTGATGCATTGCGCTCGCCGAGCAGCAACGTGACACGCCGAGCCAAATGCCCTTCTGGATGATCGCGGGCGGCGATCAGGGGCGCCAGCGAGATTGCCACACCCCCTTCTTACCTGTCGAACGGACGCGCTCTGAGGTCCCCGGGACAGGCCCCTTGCGAATAACGCATTGACAACAAGCATGGTGCGTCCATGCTGCGGCCGCAATTTCCGAGCGGCGACACGCTTTTGGGGGTCCAGTGACCATGGGAGGCCAACCCGGCTCCGCCTGGACGGATGAAACGTCGGCAGAGGACCAGAGTCTGCTCAAGTACTTGCCGCGCCACCGCCGGGCTGCTTTTGACCCACGGAGTCGTAGGTCTTTCCCAAGCGTGTCCAGCGCCTCTGCGGCGATTCTGCGTTCCGACATCGTCGGCTTCACCCTGCTTACCGACCGGATGGTGAAAAGCGGTATCGCGGGGGCCGAACAGCTCGCGGACGTCTTGAACCGGGTCATCAATCGGATGGCCGAGATCGCCTGGGCGCAAGGGGGCGACCTCGTCAGCTGGGAGGGCGATGCTGGAACTTTCGTCTGGTTCGTGCACGCGGGACTCCCTCTCGATGAGGCGACTGTCCTCGCCATTCAGGCGGCGTCCACAATTCATCGCGAGGCGGATTCCTGGCTGGTCGACGGAGCCCCGGTGCGGTTTCGAAGCGCCGTCAGCTGCGGCTCGCTCTCCCACTTCGAGATTGGCGGAAGAGACGATGAATGGCACACCGTTCTGGCGGGCCCGGCCCTTTCCGACGTTAGCGCCGCGGAGCGGACCGCGGCCCCAGGGCAGACCGTGATCAGCCGGTCTGCCTCCGAGCGCGTGGGCGACCGCTGCCAGTGCATTCCCCTCGGCGAAGGAACGGCGCGGGTCGTGGGTGTCGCCAGGCCCGCGAGCCCGCCTGAGGCGACGCCTGAATCCGGCAGCGTCCCCTCGGGAGTTTTGCAAAAGGTTGTGCCTCAGATTCTGCTCAGCGGCGGCCATAAGCCGTTCTTGTGGCCCGGGGAGTTCCGTGTGGTCACGGCGGCCTACATGACGCTTCGCCACCCGGAGTACGCCTCGCCCGAGGATACGCTGGCGACGCTGCAGGACGCCGCTCAACGCGTTCAGTCGTGCCTCACTCGGTTTGAAGGCCAGATCTACGAGATTGCGGCCGGGGACGAAGGGATCACCTTCATCGCGGTGTTTGGATTGCCGCCCTGGTCCCATGAGGACGACGCGGCCCGCGCCGTGCGGTCCGCCCTGACGCTCCACCGCGAGTGGGGCGCGCTCGGGCTGACGAGTTCGACCGGGATCGCCACCGGCAGGGTTTTCTCCGGGATCTTTCAGACCAAGACCGACCGCGCCGTGCTCGCGCTCGTCGGTCCGATCATGAACCTTGCCGCACGGCTGATGCAGTTGAACGCCGGCGTCGTTTGCGACGAGGAGACCAGACAGGCCGGCCGGCAGTCGGGCCGCGTCATCGCCCGCAAGCTGACGCCGCGGATGATCAAGGGCAAACCGGAACCGATCACGGCCTACGCAGCCTACGACGTCGGCGGGCCGACCGGACCGGCGCGCGGCGTTGAAGAATCGGCGGTGATCGGACGCGAGCACGAGCTCTCCGTCCTGTCGGACGGCTTGGCGAAAGCCCGCGTGGGAATTGGCGGCGTCGTCGTGATCGAGGGCGACGCAGGGATCGGCAAGACGAGGCTCGTCAGTCGCACGGCCGACGAAGCCAGCGACGCCGGCATGATCGTTCTGGCCGGCGCCGGCGACAGCACCGACCAGACGACCGCCTATCTCGCGTGGCGCCGCGTCTTTCTGGATTTGCTCGAGCGCAGCGATCTGACGCTTCGGGCCGCGGCCGGCCGGTCATCCTCGCCGGGGTCGGCGGTCGAACCCGTCCACGGTCGCTCCGGGAATGCGACCATCCGCCTCGGAGCCTTTGCCCGCTTGGCGCCCCTCCTCGGGGACATGCTCGGACTGGAAGCCGTCGACAATGACGAGACCGTGCTCCTTCGTGGGCAGCCGAGGGCCGATGCGCTGGCCCGCCTGCTCCGCGATCTGCTTCTCGAAGCCGCAAGAAGCGTCCCGATTGTGGTGGTCACCGAGGACATGCACTGGCTGGACCCGACCTCGCTGAGTTTCTTCGCCGACCTGGGAGCGTCCCGGGCGCCGCTCATGCTGCTCGGCGCCACCCGCGGCCCCGACGCGAACCCCGCCGTTCGCAAGAGCCTCGCGCGGTTGGAGGACGTCCAGTGGCTGCGCCTAGAGCCCATGAACGCCGAGGAGACGGGGTCGCTCCTTGCGCGAACGCTCGGCGCCCGTAGGGCGGACGAGGATCTGGCCGCGATGTTCCGGGACCGGACCGGGGGAAACCCGCTCTTCGTTGAAGAACTGTCACGCATGGCCTTCGCCAACAGGCTTCTCTTCATTGACGGCGCCGTTCAGGCCCGATCGTCGGTTGCGAACACAAAAGGCGAGCTTGACGACATTCTCGAACGGCAGGGATTGCCGGGCACGATCGAGGGGGTGATCCGGCGCCGCCTCGACGGCCTCAGTCACCAAGACGTCTCTGTGCTGAGAGCGGCGAGCGTCGTCGGGCCAAGCTTCGATCGAGACCTTTGTTCCGTCGGCGCGCCGACGCTGACGCCGGCCGAGGTTGACCGATCCATCGCCGCCTTGATCGGATTGGGCGTCATCGAACCCTCGGGCCGCGGGCCTGACGAATTCGTATTCCGGCACGCCGTCCTGCGAGACGTCGTCTACAATACGATGTCCTTCGCCGAACGCCGTCAGATCCACGACGCCATCGGCTCCTGGATCGAGGCGCGTCCACATACGGAGGACGCCAGCGCGCTGCTCGGGCGACATTTCCTTCACGCGCAAAAAACCGACAAGGCGATCCGTTACTTGATCGCGGCCGGCGAGATCGCGATCAGGCGCTACGCCAATGCGGAAGCGGCCGAGCTTCTCACCCGCGCGCACGACTTGGCGCATTCGGGTGCGGACCTCGGTATGAGCCAGGCCGAAATAGCTCATCTTTCCCTGCTCCTCGGCCGAGCGTTCCTTGGCCTGTCGCGCTACGCGGACTGTCGCACCCACAGCGAGACCGGCCTGAGGTTGGCGGGATTTCCCGCGCCGGCGAATTCGCTCGGCGTCGCGCTCGGATTGCTGGGGCAAACCGCTAAACTGGTCCGCTGCCGATTCTGGTCTTCGAGGCGCGAGACCCCCTGCTCCGAGAAGGCCGTTCTGCGCGAGGCGGTTCTCGCCTACGAGGCATTGGCCGAGACCTACTTTTTTCAAGGCGACGGGCTTCGCACGCTGTACGCGGCGATGAGCACGCTCAATCTGTCAGAGCGACTTGGACCCTCGCCAGAACTTGCCCGCGGCTGTGCAACATTGGCGGGAATCGCTGGGCTGTTCCGATTGCGCAAGATCTCCGACCACTATTCGGCGCGCGCGTTGGAAATCTTGGCCAAGATTGAGGACCCCGCCGCAGACGTTTGGGTTCTCATCCTTTTGGGGCTCTCGAAATTCGGGGAGGGGCAATGGGAGGAATCGAGGACGTTTTTCGCCAATGTCGTGGCGG
>NZ_JBKQOT010000396.1:0-8710 GCF_052145395.1 Roseiarcus sp. | reverse complement strand
CTTGCCCTGAAAATCGCCGATCGCTTCCTTGGTCTTGTTGCCGATCGCGCCGTCGGGCTGGCCGACGTCGTAGCCGCGTCGGGCGAGCAGCGTCTGCAGTTCGCGCCGCTCGATCCGCGACAGGCCCGGATCGTCGGTCGGCCAGGGCGTGACGATGCCTGGGCCCCCGGCGAGGCGGTCGGCCAGCACGCAGGCGGCGAGCGAATAGGATTCGGCCGCGTTGTAGGAATAGACGACGTCGAAGTTGCGCGTGACCAGAAAGGCGGGGCCCTCCTTGCCGGCGGGCAGCAAGAGACCCGCTTCGCCCTCGCCGAGCGGCCGCCCGTCGATCCGCGTGATTCCGCGCGCCGCCCAGGCCGACATCGGCTCTTTCGCCTTGCGTCCGGAAGGGCCCGAATAATCGGGCGGCAGCTTGACCTCGAAACCCCAGGGGACGCCTGAGCGCCACCCGGACTTGGCGAAGTAATGCGCTGTGGAGGCCAGCGCGTCGTCGGCCGAATCGACGATGTCGCGGCCGCCGTCGGACCCGGGCGCGGCGAGGCGCAGATAGCTCGAGGGCATGAACTGGGTCTGTCCGAACGCCCCCGCCCAGGAGCCAGCGAGCTTATCCGCCGGGATGTCGCCGCGGTCGACGATCTTCAGGGCCGCCATCAGCTCGGAGCGGAAGTAGCCGGCGCGCTCGCCGAAGCAGGCGAGGGTCGAGAGCGACTGAGCCAGAGGCCGCTCGCCCATCTCCGTGCCGAAGTTCGATTCGACCCCCCAGATCGCGGCCAGCATGTAGCGGCTGACGCCATAGGTCTGTTCGGCGTGGGCGAGCGGGCGCGCCTCGCGCGCCATCGCCGCCTTGCCGTCGGCGACGCGCTCCTCGTCGACAAGGCCGTCGACATAGTCCCAGATCGGGGTCTTGAACTCGGGCTGCGCCTTCTGGAACTCGAGCACCTTCAGGTCCGGCTGAAGGCCGGCGAACGCCCGGTCGGCTGTCTCGCGCGAGACGCCGGCGCGAACGGCGTCCTCCTTGAGCGAGGCGACGCACGAGGAAAAGTCGGCGCGGGCCGGCGTCGAAGCCGCCGCCGCCAGGACCGCCAGAGAACACAGAACGTACCGCTTCATGCGGCGATCATCGTCGATTCGACCGGGCCCGTCGAGCCGCGAGCGGCCCAAAAGCCGTGGACTGCCCCATTGGCGCCGGCGGCGCTAGAATGGCGGCCGGGAACGGGAGACGGGAGCCATGCCCTGGTCCATCACCGTCGGCCGCTTCGGCGGGACCGCCGTGAAGATTCACATCACCTTCATCCTGTTCCTCGCCTGGATCGCGGGCAGCGCCTGGGCGCGCGAGGGCTTGAGCGCCGCGCTCGACAGCACGGTCTTCATCCTCCTCCTGTTCCTGTGCGTGGTGCTGCACGAGTTCGGCCATATCCTGGCCGCCAGGCGCTACGGCATCAAGGCGCCGGTCGTGACGCTGCTGCCGATTGGCGGCGTGGCGAGCATGCAAAGCCTGCCGAAAGACCCACGGCAGGAGCTCGTCGTCGCGCTCGCGGGGCCGGCGGTCAATCTCGTGATCGGCCTCGCGCTCTTCCTCGCCTGGGGATCGCTTCGCCCGGGCGAGTTCGCGGAGATCGACAACCCGCATCTGTCGCTGGTCGGCCGCCTCGCCGCGGCCAACCTTTTTCTCGCGGTGTTCAACCTGATCCCGGCCTTTCCCATGGACGGCGGGCGCGTGCTGCACGCACTCCTCGCCATGCGCGTCGGCGGAGCGCTCGCCACCGAGATCGCCGCGAAGATTGGGCAGGCCTTCGCCATCGGTCTCGGGTTTCTCGGTCTTTTCGGCAATCCCCTGCTGCTGTTCATCGCGATTTTCGTCTACATGGCGGCGGCCGGCGAGGCCCAGATGAGCGCCTCGGCGCAAGCGCTGAGAGGGCTCACCGTCGGCGAGGCGATGGAGACGCGATTCACGCCGATCTCCATGGACGCGACGCTAGCCCGGGCGGTCGATGCGCTGATCGCCACCGCGCAGCAGGAGTTTCCCGTCGTCGACGCATTCGGCAAGCCGGTGGGGCTTCTCACGCGGGAGGACATTCTGACGGCGGTTCGCAAGCACGGAGGGGACGAACCCGCGAGCGGCGTGATGCGCGTGGGCGTGGACAGCGTTCGCCCTGCGGCGCCGGTCGAGAGCGTGTTCGAGCGCCTCCAGGACCCGAAGGCGCCCGCGCTCTATGTAACAGACGCGGAGGGCGTGATCGTCGGCCTGCTCACCCGGCAGGCGCTCGCCGAGATCGTGCTCATCCGCTCGGTGCGGCCCGACTGGCGGTTCGGCCGCCGCGCGTGAGTTGACAGCGGGAGGCGCGCGGGAAATATGGCGCCCGAAAAGCGAGACGCACTTGGCGAACGTGAGCAAAAGCCTGTTCTTTTCCGCACTGGTCGTCGCGCTCGCCGTCGCGGGTCCGGCCTCGGCCGACCTGCGCATGTGCAACAACACCAGCAGTCGGGTCAGCGTCGCGCTCGCTTACACCGATGGCCAGGAATGGGTCAGCGAAGGCTGGTGGAACCTCAAGTCGCTGGACTGTGTGACCCTTCTCAGGGGCGCGCTTGCCGCGCAGTACTATTACGTCTACGCGATGGACGAGCGCGGGGGCGAGTGGAAGGGCAAGGCGTTCATGTGCACGTCGGACCGCGAGTTCAAGATCCAGGGCCGGAAGGACTGCTTCGTCCGCGGCTATGACCGTACCGGGTTTTTCGAGGTCGACACCGGCAAGGACGCCAAGAGCTGGACGGTGCAGCTGACCGACCAGGCCACTCCGTCGAACCCGTGATCCTGTCATCATTGCGAGCCGGGCTGGCGCCAATATCCGTCGGCCTTCAACCGTCCGAATCCGAGGAGAAGCCCCTTCCGTTTCCGTCGCAGCCGTCGCGTGAAGATCATCGCGACTCTCGGTCCCGCCTCCGCTGATCGTGAGACCGTGCTTTCCCTTTTCGAAGCGGGCGCCGACGTCTTCCGCATCAACATGAGCCACGCTTCGCACGATGCGATGCGCGAGCGGGTGGCGATGATCCGCTCGCTCGAGGAGGAGGCCGGCCGGCCGATCGGCGTTCTGGTCGACCTGCAGGTACCGAAGCTGCGCCTTGGCCTGTTCGCTGACGGCGGCGCGGAGCTGCACAAGGGGGATGCGTTCACGCTCGACTCCGATCCCACGCCGGGGGACGCCGGGCGCGTTCAGCTGCCGCATCCGGAGATCCTGAGCTCGCTCGCGCCCGACCATCGCGTTCTGGTCGACGACGGCAAGGTGATGCTGCGGGTCGTCGAGGCTGAACCCACGCGCGCCGTGACCGTCGTCGAGGTCGCCGGCCGCGTGTCCAACCGCAAGGGCGTCAGCCTCCCCGACACGACCATTCCGACATCGGCCATGACCGACAAGGACCGTGCAGACCTCAAGGCCGCGCTCGAGGAGAACATCGACTGGATCGCGCTGTCCTTCGTCCAGCGGCCGGAGGACGTCGCCGAGGTCAAGGCGATCGCCAAGGGCCGGGCGCTGGTCATGGCCAAGATCGAGAAGCCGCAGGCGGTCGCGCGCATGGACGAAATCATGGCGGTGGCGGACGCGTTCATGGTGGCGCGCGGCGATCTCGGCGTCGAAATGCCGCTCGAGCGGGTGCCCGGGATCCAGAAGACGCTGACCCGTTACGCGCGGAGGCTGGGCAAGCCGGTGGTCGTGGCGACCCAGATGCTGGAATCGATGATCACCTCGCCCGTACCCACCCGCGCCGAGGTTTCCGACGTCGCGACCGCTGTGTTCGAAGGCGCGGACGCTGTGATGCTGTCGGCCGAGAGCGCCTCCGGGCAATATCCGCGCGAGGCGGTCGCGACGATGAACAAGATCGCCGTCGCGGTGGAGTCGGAGGGGATCTATCCCTCGATCATCGAGGCGCAGCGCGCCACGCCCGAGCCGACCGGGGCGGACGCCATCGCGGAGGCGACGCGCGACGTGGCCGAGACCCTGGGACTCAAGGTCATCTGCGCCTGGACGAACTCCGGCTCGACAGGCCTGCGCATCGCCCGCGAGCGGCCGCGCTCCGCCATTCTCGCTCTCACCCCCCACGAGGAGGTCGCGCGCCGGCTTGCGGTCGTGTGGGGCGTCCACCCGATCGTCACGGACGACGCGCGCGACGAGCGCGACATGGCCGACCGCGCCTGCCGGCACGCCTATATCGAGGGCTTCGCCGGTGCCGGCGAGCGGATCATCGTCGTCGCCGGCGTGCCCTTCGGCACGCCGGGCGGCACCAACAACCTGCGGATCGCCACTGTCGGCGGCCCGTAGCCGGGCCCCCGGCGCGGCTCATTGTCCGTAGAGCTGACGCCAGCTCGGCTGGGCGCCGTCCACTTCCAAAGCCGTCGCTTCGTAGACGCCGCGGGCGACGGAACGGGCGATGCATTCCGCGGCGAGCATGCCGATCTCGGTCAGATCGCGCAGGTCGGGGGCGGCGCTCGCGCGCCCCGTCGTGGCGGCGAAGACGGCGTCATTGTCGCCCGGCGCGTGCGCAGGCCTCAACGCCAGAGCTAGGCCATCCTGAGCCATAATGGCGACGCGTTTGACCTGCGCCTTCGTCAGGAGCGCGTCGGTCACGACGACTGCGAGATCGGTGTTCGTGGGCTCGTCGCCCTTCATGCGCAAAGTGAGCGCGTCGTCGATCTCGTCGGGTCCGAATCCTCGCCCGCCAAACTCGCCGGCCCGCTCATAAGGCGCAGCCCAAAAATGGTGCGTCAGCCCCCTCGTTGCCCGGCCCACCGAATTGGATACGACGAGCGCGCCAACCCGGAAGCCGCGCGAGGTCAAGGCGCTTGCCGAACCGAGCCCGCTTTTCAGATCGTATGTCGAGGCGCCGAAGCCTGCGCCCGTTGTGCCGAGCTCGAAGCTCTTCGGTCCGGCGAGCGCCTCGGAGGCGGCTTCAAAACCGAACTCCCAGTACGGCGGTCGCCGACCCCAAGCCTTGTCGCCGCCATTCGAGAGATCGAACAGGCTGGCCGAAGGCACGATCGGCACAAGCGCGCCGCGCGATCCGCGCGTCCGAAAGCCGCGGCCGATGGATGCGAGAAACGCCATCGCGCCGCCCGCCGCGTCCAACCCGAAGGCCGAGCCCCCAGAGAGGACAAAGGCGTCGACCCGCTCCACCATCATCTCGGGCTCCAGCAGTTCCACGTCGCGGAGAGCCGGCGAGCCCCCGTTCAGCGCAACCGACGCGACGACCGGTTCGTCGAAGAGCACAACCGTCACGCCGGAGGCCAGCCTGGCGTCATGCGCCGATCCGACGCGTACGCCGGCGATGTCCGTGATGAGATTGGCGGTCATGCGGAACGTCCTAGCAGCCGGCTCGCCGTCCGGCGAGTCGGCGTCACGCAAGCCCTGGGCTTCAGACAGGGGGACCATTGGAAAGTAAGGCGTCGCGATCGACGACGGGGAAAAGGCAAGGCGGCTTTGCGCGATGAATTGAACGAACCGCTCGGGATCGGCCCCGACGTCTCGCCTCTGACGATGCGAGCGGGCTTCAGCGCCTTCGCCGTCGCCGCGGCGCTGACCGCGGCCGCAATCGTCGCAGGCGAACTCTGGCTTATCCGCAGCGCGGCGCCGAGGGCCGGCGACGTATTTGCCGCATCGCCGGCGCAGACGCTCACCGCGCCCATCGAGCCTCCGACGCTTCGTCTGTCCGAGAATTCGGACCCGCCGTCGAAGCCGCTTCCGGAGTTCGCTTCGGCGGACAGGGTGGATCAACCCGGCAAGGCGGCGAAGCCAGGCCCGCGCGCGGCCGCCCAGGCGCGCCGGAGCCACTCATCATCGACGTCCAGCAGGCGCTCGCCGCGCTCCGGGTCAAGGATCCGCAAGGGGCGCAGCGGTAAGTCGAGCGGGTGCGTGGCGCACGAACGCCGATTCACGCTAAGATGGGAGCGATTTTCCTGTCTATGCGGCTCTCATGACTGACGGTTTGCCCTTTCGCCCTTGCGTCGGCGTCGCGCTCGTCAACAGCGACGGCGACGTCTTCATCGGTCATCGCAAGCGCAAGCGCGGCGGCGAGCATCTCGACGCCCGCGCGTGGCAGATGCCTCAAGGCGGCATCGATGAAGGTGAGGCGCCTCTGGAGGCGGCCAAGCGCGAATTGTGGGAAGAAACCAACATCCGCTCGATCGAACTGATCGCGGAATTGCCCGAGTGGCTCAGTTACGATCTGCCGGACGAAGCGCGGGGCCGTTGGGCGGGCCGCTATCGCGGCCAGACGCAGAAGTGGTTTCTGTTCCGGTTTATCGGACGCGACACCGAGATCGACGTCCATCATCCCGCTGGCGGCCATCACGGGGCGGAATTCGACGACTGGCGCTGGGAGCGTTTCGAGCATCTGCCCGACGTGGTCGTCCCCTTCAAGCGCCAGGTCTACGAGGCCGTCGCCGCCGCCTTCGCGCCGCTCGCTCTCCCCTCTTGTCGCAATCGGGAAGAGAGCCAGGGGTGAGGGGCGTCGCCCAGGGCTAAGAGTATCGTGAACGCTAACGTCGAAGGTCAGCGCCGCCACATATCCGGTCTTCGGCCGCCTTGTCCCGCTTCGCGAGGCGAAGCGAATCGCGGCGCCTCTACTTGCCCGCCTTGACCGAGGTCAGCGCCACAGCCATTTCCTCGGCCATCCTCTTGCGCAACCGATTGTCAGAAAGGTCGACATTGCCGCGGGCGAGGTCGTCCTTGAGGGCGGCCGCGACGTCGTCGTCGCTCTTGCCGATCTGGGCGCCGACGAAGTCCTCGGCGAATTTCTCGGCGGCGTCTCCGGAGACGCCTTTCAGCTCGGAAACCCAGAGAGCCAGCGCCTTGTTGCGGCGCGCGGTGGCGCGGAAGCGCAGGGTTTCGTCGTTGACGAACTGCTTCTCGAAGGTGTTCTCGCGGTCCTGGAATGCGTCGGACATGTCCGTCTCCCTACCCGCGCGTCGTCTGGCGCCGCGCCAATTCCGGGCCGCTCTTGGCCCGTCCGTATTGCGTTGTTATGACCGCTTCGCGGGTGCGGCGCAATGCGACGCGGCGGCCCGGAGAATGGGGAGCGTCTAAGCGGCATCGCGACGCAAATCCGACGCAGGGGCAAGAAACCGTCGCCCGGTGCCTCATTGACGAAGCAGTTGCGCAACGCCATCCTTTTTCACGGACCGGAATCGACAGAATGTTAGATTTCGGCGATGCTCTCGGGGCGGAGATTGCAGTCGTGGCGACGCGAAAGAAAACCGGAAGCGGAAAAGAGCTTTCCGAAGGGTTGAAGCGCGTGCTGGTCGAAAATTTGGGGCCTGCGCTCGTCGAGGGGTTGAAGCGGTTCATCGTCAGCGAAGGCCCCCAATTGGCGGCGAGGGGATTGGGCGCCATGGAATCTTTCGCGCGGTCAAAATGGAACCGCAAGGCTGGCGCGGCCGGTTCGTTGGGGCCTGGGGCCGCAAATGCTGAACCGTCCGAAGTCGAGGCCGATGAAAGCGAGCCGAACGACAAGGTTTTTGCAGAGATCTGCCGGTCGGCCGTCGACTGCGACTTTTGCTTCAAATCCGGCTCGCTTTCGCGCGGGTTCGTGGCGCTGCCTCAGCCCCGCTACGTCGGCCCCGGCTATTGGTCAGCACCCACGAGACGATTGTTCGTGATGATCAATCCCGGATCGGGCGAGGGGTCCGAACACGACCGGGCGCTGCTCACCGACCTCGAGTCTTACAAAAGCGGTAAGATCGATCTGGCCGAATTCTTCACTCGACAGCTGCGTTGTATGGAGCATTGGGGAGGCGGTCGCTTTATCAATTTTTTTCGACGCATCGGCGTCAGCCTGAAAGAGACGGCCATCATCAACCTCGCGTGGTGCGCGACGGCAACGAACGAATATCCCGACCACATGCTCAACAACTGCTTCGGGCTGCACGGGCGACGAGCGATCTATGCTTTGCGTCCCACCATGATCGTTGCGTGCGGAGCCAAGGCTCAGCAATTGGGGAGGGCCTCGGGCTTGCCCTTCGTCCCGGCGCCTCACTACGCCGCGCTGAAACAAATAGATTATGAAGCGATCGCCGAGGCGATCGGGACCGCAGGTAGTCCCGGCCAAGACAGGCAAGACGACAAAGGGCCGAAGCAACGGGAGGAACCGTTCCGTCGGACCAAAAGGATCCGCTTGCTCGAGGAGGCTAACCCGAAGCGAGGGAAAAGCGCGGCGCGCTACGCCTGCTACCGGGACGGGATGACCGTGCCGGAATACGAGGCCGCGGTCCGGGAGCGATGCGGGGCCTTGGAAGCACGGAAGTGCAAGGCGGATATCGAGTGGGACGTGCGGCATCGCTTCATCCGTCTGGAGCCCTCGCCGGGCTAGCCTCTTCGCCTCGCTCGGCGCGGCCGCTCTCGCGGCGCCTGTCCGACCCGAAAACGCCGCAAACCGTTTGAGCTTCATCGCTTGAGCCGCTAGAAGCGGGCGCGCCCGAAGCCTTCCGGAGCCCCGATGACCGACGCCCTCAACGCCACGCCGCAGCAGAAGTCCGAGATTCTGATGCAGGCGCTGCCCCATATGCTGCGCTACGACGACGCCGTCGTGGTGGTGAAATACGGAGGGCACGCCATGGGCGATGAAGACAAGGCGCGCGACTTCGCCAAGGACATGGTGCTGCTCGAACAGTCCGGCATCAATCCGGTGGTCGTCCACGGCGGCGGCCCGCAAATCGGCTCGATGC
>NZ_JBKQOT010000395.1:0-3079 GCF_052145395.1 Roseiarcus sp. | reverse complement strand
CGCAGAATCTCGAATTCTTCGCGGGCGTCTATGGTTTGAGCGGCGCGCGCAAACACGATCGCATCAGCAAGATAGGCCGTCGACCACACGACACCGACGCCCTCCTTGGCCAGGTCCTCGACCATCTTCCAGAGTTCGCGGCGCGAAATCGGATCGACGCCGACGCTCGGCTCGTCGAGGAGAAGCAGATGCGGTTTCCTGAGGAGCGCGCAGGCAAGACCGAGTTTTTGTTTCATCCCGCCCGACAATTTGCCCGCCAGCCGGCTCGTGAATCTCTTGAGATCCGTCAGGCTGAGAAGCCTGTCGTACGCGCCTGGGCGCTCCGCCTTCGGCAGCCCGCGCAGATCGGCGTACAGGTCGAGATTTTCCTGAACCGTCAGGTCCTCGTAAAGGCCGAAGCGCTGCGGCATATAGCCGATGGCGGCTTGAATTCCAGCCGGATCTCGACGAGCGTCGAAGCCGAGCACCTCCACGGTCCCCTTGTCCGGCAGCATGAGCCCGGTCATGATGCGGATCAGCGTCGACTTGCCGGCGCCGTCCGGCCCGACCAGCCCGGTGATTTCGCCGCCCCCGATTGATCCGGACACCGCGTCGAGCGCGGGAGGCGCGGTCCCGAAGCGCTTCGTGACATCCGACAGTCTGACTAAGTCGGCGGACGGGCTAACGTCGATTGGCGCGGACGCGATCAAGATGAATTTCCGCCACGTTCGCCAAGGAGAACATGGACGGTGACCGGCATGCCCTGGCGCAACCCCAAGTCGGCATTTTCGACAATAATTCGCAGGCGATACACGAGGTCGGTCCGAAGGTCCGGAGTCTCGACGGACTTCGGTGTGAACTCCGCCACGGGCGATATGAACCCGACCGTTCCGCGATAGGCGCGGGTGGGAAGGGTGTCGGACGTCACGTCCAATGTCATTCCGGGATGAATCTTGCCGAGATCTGGTTCCGAGATATAGGCGCGCACCACGACAGGCTTGTTCAGCGACAGCACGAAGACGTCATCGGTCGGCGAAAGGATCGCGCCGGGCTCGCGAACGCGAGACAGGACGACGCCGTCATCCGGGGCGCGAAGCTCCGTGTCGTCAAGAGACGTCTTCGCCGTCAAGAGGCTTGCTTCCGCGACCTGGAGGTTCGCGCGGGCCGCGGCGAGGTCTTCGGCGCGTGTGCCTTCATTCATAAGATTCAACGCATCGCCCGTCGACGCCTTGCGCGCCAGCGCCGCGTCCCTCGTCATGGTCGCCTGATCAAGGACGGATTGAGAAATCGCGCCGGTCGGGCGAAGCTGGGCCTCCCTTTCGTAAGTCTGTTGTGCGTTCAACAGATTGGCTGTTTGCTCGGTGTTTGCGGATCTGGCTTCCGCGATTTCGTCGGGACGCGGCCCGGCCACGAGCTTGTCCAGCGTCGCCCGCAGGCTGGCCTCCTGCGCTTCCGCGCCGCGAACTGAGTCCTCATACGGCCTCGCGTCGAGGTGCGCTAGCAGCGTCCCTGTTTTGACCGTATCGCCTTCATCGACGAGCATTTCGGCAATCCGCCCGCCGACGCGAAAGCCAAGCCGCACCTGCCGAATGTCGACGTTTCCATAGAGCGTCAGATGGTCGTCCTGTTTATGCGTCCACCCGAAATGCGCGGGAAGGTCAAACCACCACGCACCCGCTCCACCCGCGACCAGAAAGAGAACCAGGGCAAGGGCGAGCTTCTTTTTCATGTTCCGGCAACTTCCTTGAGTGCGGCCGCTCTAGGAAAGCCCGCTGGTGCATTCAGAGCGGGAAAGTGGCGGTCGCAGGCAGGAGGCGAGCGACCGGCTCAGTCCGAGCCCCGATCCGTGGGGGGCTGGACTTCGGCTCATGCTATTCAGCTTATAGGGCCCGCGAATCCTGCGTAGGAGACTCGGAATCTACTCACTCCAGTGTTGAAACGCAGTGGCGGGCTCGGCGGGGAATCGGGCGGCAGTGACTCCTGTGAGGATCCCGTTGATCGTGGGCGGGTCGGTCAAGCCTGTCGTCGACCGAGTCTATCCCCTCGGCAAAGCGGGTGAAGCCTTGCGCCGTCTGATTGAGGATCGACCGTTTGGCAAAGTCGTCCTGGCCGGATGATCGACGTGCCAATCGTATCCGCAAAGCTCCCGCGCGAGCGCACGATCCGCGGGACGATCCCGAAAGGCTTGTCACGTCGCGACGGCTTGCGGTCCTTCTCGTGGTCCGGTAGTCGAAGGGAATGAAGACGTTCAGCCACAGCGAGTATCGATTAGAGGCACGGATTAGAGAACGCCATCCGCAACTAGGCCTGTGATCCACGCAAGACTAATCGATTTGCCCGAACTTCGTCGTGTACCGTCGCGATTTGGAATGTCCGGTAAGGTCGACTCCAGCCGTCCGGAGTGTGCAAATAGCGGTCGTTGCTCGACGTCTCGTCGAAAGCCTTAACTCAACCCATAGCAGTAATAGTCCGATGCACATTGAGCGTCGCTCGCGTTGCTAACAAAACGCTCTATCGGGGCGGCTTTGCCCTCACAGCAGCACAGCAGTCGCCGACAAAGGCCGCGCAGCAAGGTCCAGTCCTTGGAGACGCCGCGCTCGACAAGGGCCGCGTCGAGAAAGACGCGCGTCCGATCGTAATCCGTCTTCACGAAGCCCACCTGGCAGAAATAGCGCCCGCTCATACCTGGATGGCGACGCCGACGATCTTGAGGTCCTTGTCGTGCAGTTCGCCGGCAACGAGCGCCGCCCGGTCATAGGCCGCATGAACATCCTCGGTCGTCGGCGGGCCTGAGTCGGCCGTCGCCGGTGCGGCGCCGCGTTCTCCTTGCGTGCGGAGAATAACAATTAGCGCCACCGCGACTGCGATCAGCGCAGCGGCCGCGGTGGCGTACCCGTAGCGATGCAACGTGTCGCGCCAACCTGCTTGCGGCATTTCGCCAAACCGTCCGTCGTGGTGGCCTACCATGGCCACGGCACGACCTGGTTGAGGAGCTACTGTCCGTTGTGGGCGCAATGTATACACATCAGGTGTACAATGGCTATCAAGATGCCCCACGCCGTAAAGCCGGTTAGTTCCGACGAGAAGGCCGCAGCCTTCA
>NZ_JBKQOT010000394.1:0-8072 GCF_052145395.1 Roseiarcus sp. | reverse complement strand
CCGAGTGTCTGCTATTTGCGTCGCATTGCAGCCTCATTGAAGGCTGCCTCAGCACGCGCGAGTCGACCATCGTCCGGCACTACACATTTTCTTCCTAGGACATCACGCTGATTCGGCCGCGGCTTTCTCCGGATATGCGCAACGGGACGAAACGCGTTGGGAACATCTGGGCGAATTGCAGAACTATCTTGGCGTTCGCCCTTTTCAACGGCACGATTATCGAGCGACTGCGAAAGTGGCTTTGGACGAAGCGATCGGCTCCGACAGGGGCGAGGAAATTGTCGCCGCCCAGATTGGCCATCTGCGAAGGCACGGCATCTTATTGCCTGCCGCGACGATATTGGAGCGCATCGGCTTGGCCGCCCGCGCTCGCGCCCGGAAGCAGGCGCACAAGAACCTCGTCGAGGGGTTGGAACACAAAACGATTGCAGGACTGGAAGCTCTAATCGCGGTCGACGTGTGATTGTTCGCGTGGGGATCGCGGTGCAAGTGGAAAGGCCATAGGATCAGTCATGAGGGGGCTCATGCGGGCTGATTCGCCGATATTCTATCAGAAGCAGTCTGGCGCGTATTTCACGCCCAGCGACGTCGCCCGTGCGCTCGTGTCCTGGGCACTCCGTGTTCCGAGCGACCGACTCCTCGATCCTTCTTGTGGGGATGGACAATTCTTGGCCATCCATCGCAATGCGGTGGGTATCGAGGAGAATCTCCACTCAGCGCAGGCCGCGATTGCTACTGCTCCGTGGGCGCTCGTGCACGAGGGCGACTTCTTCGCCTGGGCTGCACAGACGCAGGAGCGGTTCGAGTGCGCGGCTGGAAATCCGCCGTTCATTCGGTATCAAAGTTTCAAAGGTGAGGTTCGCCAGCGGGCTCTGGAGCTTTGCGCTTCTCATGGGGTGCACTTCACCGGACTTACATCCTCCTGGGCACCATTTCTGGTCGCGACGGCCGCTCTCCTGAAGCCTGAAGGACGGATGGCGTTCGTTGTGCCGGCGGAAATCGGCCACGCGCCATATGCCGCGCCCCTGTTAGAGTTCCTGGTCGGGTCCTTCTCCGAGGTCCAGATCATTGCCATACGGAGCAAGCTATTCCCGGCGCTGTCTGAGGACTGCTGGCTGCTTTACGCTGAGGACTACGGCGGGTCGACGAACCGGATCGCCTTCACCGTCTGCGACTACTTCAAGCCAAGTCCACGCCGCCCGAAGGTGACTGTTCAGGTCGACCTCGATGAGTGGCGGACAATCTGGTCACGACGTCTCCGACCCTTCCTGATGCCCAAGGAGATCCGTGGTCTCTACGCCTCGACAATTAGTGATCCGGACAGCCGACGCCTCGGAGACATTGCTCACGTCGGGATCGGCTACGTCAGCGGAGACAACGACTTTTTCCATCTGCGCCCGTCAGAGGCGAAGTGCTGGAAGATCCCGTCGATCTTCCTCCATCCGAGCCTTCGGAATGGGCGGGCGATGCCAAGCCGCCAAATCACGAAGGCGACCGTCGAAGCCTGGACAACGTCTGACGATCCAGTGCTCCTGCTCCGGCTGAAGCGCGGACAGGAGCTGCCCCGGTCAGTTTTGTCTTATCTCGATAGCAGCGGCGGGGTGGCGGCGCGCCAGGGCTACAAGTGTCGCAACCGAACCCCTTGGTATGTCGTCCCTGACGTGCAGGTGCCGGACTACGTGATGAGTTACATGGCCGGGCGAGCCGCCAATTTGGTTCGGAACGTGGCGGGCGTGACGTGCACCAATAGCGTCCACTCGGTTCGCATTCACAACAAGCCGCTCGCCGCGAAGCTATTCCCGCACTGGTCTACGCCGTTCGTTCGGCTGAGCTGCGAGCTCGAAGGGCATGCGTTGGGTGGAGGGATGCTCAAACTTGAACCCCGAGAAGCCACGCAGATCCTTTTCCCCTCTGAACGCATCGGTGTCGCCGCGTACGAGGAGGCCCTGGAGGAGGCGATCGAAACGCTCCAGCGCTGGAGGCATTATGCCAACTGATCTGGAGACGAAAACCTGCCAGTGGACGAACCAGGCCGAGGCGCTCGCTGCCTTTGCAGAATTCACCGGAAAGACTCAGAGTGCGAGTCACATCAAGCCCCTTCATTGGTACGTGGCATGCCGCCTGGTTATCGAAGGCGGCTTTGATCCCGACGACATTGTACCGAGGCCACCTTTTCAGGTGGAGCGGCGCTCCGGCCGCGCGCCTATCCTTCATTTCAATCCGGATCTCGCGCGGGGTGGCGAGCGAACCGTCCTCGGCGGGCTGAAGACCAAGAACGTCGACGTCGTCATCACACGCGAAGGGATCGGCCCTGTATTGGCCGTTTCATGCAAGGGCGTGACGGGCGCATTTCGGAACCTCACCAACCGGATGGAAGAGACCATCGGTGAGTGCACCAACCTGCACATCACCTATCCGGGGCTTGTGCTCGGCTACCTTGTCTTGCTTCGAGCGAACCGAGCGGTCGAAGCGGCGCTGGACGATGTTGCTGAAGTGGCCACGGAGCTTTACTACGCAACCGAAGGCGTAAGGAGGCTCGCGGCCAACGACATTGCAATGACGGAGGGCGGTGAGCCGGTCGCCGGCATCGTTCGCTTTCACAATGCACTTCGCGAACTCGTGGGTCGTCGCGGCATCCGTAACGATGTCAGCCGATATGAAGCGATTGGCTTCGGGCTCGTCGAGATGCATGGCGCCCACCGAAACTCACTGATCGATAGCTTCCCGCCATTTGACAGCCCGCTGAAGCTGAGCGGCTTCTTCGACACCCTGTATGTCCGATACGACGAGCGTTTTGTTGTGAGTGCTCCAGACCTTTCCCGCGTCACGCGGCGCCTCGAATGGGATCCGACGTCGCCTGGATTGAGCCTTCCGGGGTTGGATTACATCCCGCGCACCAGCGACTAGACGCAGTCGAGGCAACAGAATTGAAAAGATTGGCACCGTTTGAACGGCAACAGGTCAATGCGACCGGCGTTAGCGTGCTCTTTCGGGAACCGGGTCAGCACTCGTCGAGCAGGGCCGCTCAGGGCTTGGCATCGACGCCCAGACGGGCAAGGGATCGGACGCGCTCGAGCGCCGCCGCACTGGCGGAGGCCCGAGTGCGTCTGCAGGTCATGTCTCCGGACTCAATTCGTCAAGCAGCTCATCGTCGCCCAGGAGCATCACAGCCGCACCCGCTCCGAGATCGAATTCGGCGACGAGAATATCACCTTCGTCCGCACCCCGTTGGCGCAGGAAGGAGCCGAGGCCATAGGACATCCCTTCGTCGCTTATCTTCACCGTGCCGTGTGAGATTCCGTCCTCATCGGCGAAGGTGAATTGCCTACCGGCGAGGTAGTTCCTGATTGCGCTTGGGATGCCCAACACGAAAGTGCCCCCATTGATGGCCGGTAGCCTTGCGGCGACCCATAACCGCCCCTGGGGCGTCCATCCGTGATCGAGCACCCGCTTCTCCCGCTCGCGCAGCGCATTCGCGGTGCGCACAGCTTCGATGGCCGCCGGATCAACGCGCACCCCACGCAGTGACCAGATGTCGGTCCCGATATGCAAAATCACGGGGCTGTAAGTAAGGTAGAGCGACAAGGTATTCAGGTTCATCGAACGACGGGCGCACTCGGCGACAAGGCTGGCGCGATCGAGTACGGATGCCGGCGATGACCGTAGGACATCGACCAGAATCGCATCGTTGAGGGCGAGTTCCACCCGGTAGTCGAGCGGGTCAACGGGCTTCACCAACTCGTTTTCATCGATCATGAATTCCGGATGCGCCCGATAGTATGCGCGTAGCACTGAGCGTGGCGGCACGAGCAGGGACCAGGTTTTCATTCCGCGATAGCCGCGGTAGCGATACTCGCGCCGAATACCCTCCCGCAGCGAACTAAGTTCGATCGGCGAGGCGACAGACAGCATCCTGCGCGTCGTATTGCGCAAACGGTCCCGCTCTGGGTTAGCCGGGCGATGGCAGAACCAGTCTTCTTCAAGGAACTCTACGTCGGAAAAGTTCCGCAGCACTTGCTGCACAACCGCCGCTTCTGCGTCCATGCCCGTTGACTGCAGCTCGGCAAACACCTCGCCGACGTTGGAAGCTCCCGAGGCGTGCGCTTGCCGATAGGCAATTCGCAGCACGGAATCGGCATAGGGCACCGCGGCTGCAGACACGATTCTCTTCTTGCCTATGGTTTGAATCCGAATCAGCGGCTTCCGGCCGCAAGCCTCCGCTGCGCTGATCAGGCTCTCCGGATGGAAATCTACCCGACTCAGCCCGCTCGTCCTTACAAGGGCCGACGCGGCATCGATACTGAGCGGGCTTCGCTCCATGACCAACTGCAGCGCCTCGTCCAGCGCTGGCATATAAACGGCAAAGGAGATGCCTTTGAGTCGATTGTTTATCCGCTCCTGAAGCTGCCGGAGCCTTTCACGCGTGACGCCGAGTCGAGCCCCGGCTTCCTCAAGTGTGATCGGCGGCACACCATTCCATCCGAGCCGATCGTTCAGTGCTTTCAGCCTCTCCCCTTCGTAGCGCGAGAGGGCTCCGAGAAACTCGCCGAGCTGTTGTTCTAACGGTTGACCCTTAATCGCCGCGAGCCTGCGACGCAGTTCGGGCACGGCATGTGCGAGTTGATCCAGCGCTGACACGTCCACATCTGGCGCACTCGTCAACGTGTCCATCAATTCCATTAAGGTTGCGGATGTGCTTGGCGGAATCAGGTCTGAGAAGCGCGGGTCGGCCGACCCCACTTGGTCCACCCAAGGCTCGGAGACAACTTCAAGAAGCTCGTCAAAGAGCTGCGAAACCTCCCTCGTACTCGCTCTGAGCAAGGCTGCTTCGGTCAAGCAGGTGAATTCAAGGATCGACACGACTCCCATTGAAGGGATTTGGAAGAGGCGCGCGAACGTCACCTTGGCAAGCTGATCCGGCTCTCCGAGCAATCCGCCGACCACGAGACAATTTCGTGTTCGCGTCGAAAATGGCAGCCCTTTCAAATCTAGCCAATAAGGGACCTTCAACTTGAACGTTGGCAGGCTCTCAATTTCCGATCGACGACTCTGCACGAGATTTAAAACGAAATTTCGCTGTCTATCGCTCAAACTATTTTGACCCGATACCTCCCAAACCGACTCATCAAGTGCCGCAGCACCGGCGCCGATCGCAAGCCCAAACTCCTTTGCAATCCATTCGGGGAGAGCCTCTCCCGCCCAGGCATCCCGCAGACTTTGAGGCAACAAGGCGGTGCCTGGAGCGCCCCATCCGTCAACTCTTTTGCCGGCCATTTTTGCTTGAATAATTGGTGATGGTCCCATAGCCTACACGAGCAATGAAAAAACGTCTACAAAAAGAGTTGACAAACGATCCTTCACAAATGGAGGTCGTGGCGCTGGCTGTGCACCTCCTCGGCGGCGCACAACGCGCCGTGGATACGGAGGACGTCGCTGTGAAGGCGCATCAGCTGGCACCTGGCCGCTTCACATGGAAAAAATATCCTGATCAGATCAACCTTGAGCTGATCAGGGTCTATCTCTCTGACGCGAAGATGAAGGGCGAACTCGTCCTCGGCTCAGGCAGGACGGGCTGGCGGCTCACTCAGAAGGGATTGAAGTGGGCTGAAGAGGCGGCCCACGAGATCGGCCAGTTAGACATCTCTCGGAGCCGCGCTGAACTCCGATCAGGGTCGGTCGACGAGCAGCGCTGGAGGCGGGAGCGCGCTCGCCTGATCTCCACTGCAGCCTGGGCGGGTTGGAGTAGCCGCAACCGCGATATTTCTACCGCCCAAGCGAAAGAGGTCTTCCGCATCGATAGCTACGCAAGAGGCGATCTACGCGAAGCCAAAATCACGCGCCTTCGTTCGCAATTCACCGACGACCACGAGGTCGCCCCGTTTCTCGATCACCTCATTAAAATCCTTAACAGCGAGGCCGAGCAATGACCGCTCAAACCCAGCTCAAGGTCACTTCCCATGTAGGCCGCGATCTCCTTGCCTCCGCAGCATCCTTCAAGAACGAGGCAGCGGTCGTGTGGGAATACGTCGTCAATAGCCTGCAATACGTCGATGCCGGGGTTTCGCCGCGCGTTCAGGTGACCATCGCTCCGGGGCGAAAGGGCATTACGATATCGGACAATGGCCGTGGCATGTCTGCCGCTGACCTACGTCATTTTTTTCGCATGCATGGCGAGAATCTCGACCGGCTATCCGGTCGCGCCGGACGAGGAAAATTCGGTACCGGCAAGTCAGCAGCCTTCGGGATCGCTAACACGCTCCGAATCGATACTGTACGCAACGCGAAGCGCAACGTCGTCTTGTTGAACCGCGAGATGATCGAGAGCAGTGGCGGGATGGATATCCCGGTTCAGTGGGAGGTACGGGACAAGGACGTCGACGAACCGAACGGCACGGTCGCTTCGATTCTGGACATCAATCTGGATCGCATCAAGCAGGCATCGATCATCGAATATGTCGAGCGTCACCTGCAAGCATTCAGGGCCAGCGCGCCGGCGGTCGCCATCGACAACCATGTATGTAGCTATCGCGAACCCGAGACCTTCGAAACGTTCGAATTCGAGCCATCACCGTCGCAGCGCGACGTGATTGGTGACACTACATTAATCGTCAAGGTGGCGAAGGCACCACTGCCGCAAGCGGAGCAGGGCATCACCGTCACGGCGGGCGCGGGTAATCTGGTTGCTATCGAGCGCGCTGGAATCGAAACCAAAGAGTTCGGCAACTACTTGTTCGGCGACGTCGATGTTCCGGCTCTCGAGGAACACTCGTCTCCGATTCAGCCATACGATCCTACCCGCTCCCTGCAGCTCAATCCGCAACACCCCGTCGTTGCCATACTACTTGGATTAATTGGCTCAAAACTTGAAGAGGTACGCGCGACGCTCGTCCGGAAGTCGAAGGACGCTCGCAAGACTGAACAAGCGAGGCGACTTGCGCAGGAAGCCAACAAGATTGCTGAAATTCTCAATGAGGATTTTCGCAAGGTCAGCGACCGACTTAACGAAATTAGGGCGGCGTCTGCGCGCAAAGGAGCGGCACTCGCCCAGTTTGGTTCCCAGCCAACTGATGCGGGCCCGGATGATTGGGTTCAGGGCGTCCAAACACCGGGGGTGACTGTCAAGGCGACGCCAAAGAAACCCAATGGCCCTGGCCCAGAGCCAAGCTCGCCAAAACCCAATCCGACACCTCCCCACGTGCAGGCGCGCGGCACGCCCAACCCTACGGGCGATAACGCTGTCGACCCTATCGGAGGAGCTGACGGTAAGCGTCGACGCCCTCAAGGAGGGTTCAGAGTTGAATACAGGAACCTTGGAAAAGCTGAGGAACGCTCTGTATATGATCCCGCTGCGCTGACAATCCTCATAAATCTCGATCATCCGCTCGTAGCAGCTGCCCTCGGCGACGGAAGTGTCGAGGACACCGCCTTCCGGAGACTCTCTTACGAAATCGCGTTCAGCGAATACGCCATGGGTCTCGGATACGAAGTCTCACAGCAAGATCCAAATATACCGGCTGACGATTTGCTGTATGAGGTCCGATCAACGCTCAATCGGATATCCACCGCGGCTGTTGCGTTGTATCGCTAGGTGCATCTGGCTCGAATCGGCGGGTTGTTTGAATGCAATTCGGCGGGTTTCTCAGGATGTTCACTCCGCCGCGGGAGCTCAATGCGAGCGCTCAGGTTGCAAAGACTCAGCTGGGGCGGCGACGGCGCGATCCGCTTCTGGAGCCTCGACGGCGCTCCCCTTGTCGATGGCGGTCTGAATCCGCGCTTATCCGGCGGCGGCGAGAATGGGTTGTGAGAGCCGTTACAGCGAGGTCCACGCCAACCACGACGCGCGGTCGCGTCTCTCTAACAAACCACCGAACTACCGGGAGCAACCGTGGCAACATCTGCGCGGTTGAGTTTTCACCGTGACAGCATGCCACATTGCTGACATCCCGTTCGCATGCTGGGCTCATGATATCTACGGCCCACCATTGAGGCTTCTATGCAACAGTTTTTGACTGGCGAGACATTGCAAGCCGCCGTCCGCGAGGTTTTAAAAAGCGAAGATGTCCGATGTGCAG
>NZ_JBKQOT010000393.1:0-7024 GCF_052145395.1 Roseiarcus sp. | reverse complement strand
TACGGCGTCCGGCTCGGCGATTTGGTGAAGTGGCTCGCCGAGCAGGCTGAAGCCCTCGGAGTCGAGATCTTTCCGGGATTCCCCGCCTCCGAAATCCTGTACGCCGACGACGGCTCGGTGCGTGGCGTCGCGACCGGAAACATGGGGATCGGCAAGGGCGGCGAGCCGAAGGATTCCTTCCAGCTCGGCATGGAGCTGACCGGCCGCTACACCGTCTTCGCCGAAGGCGCGCGCGGCCAGCTCGGGCGGCAATTGCTCGAGCGCTTCAAGCTGACCGAAGGCAAGGACCCGCAGGGCTACGCGATCGGCGTCAAGGAGCTTTGGGAGGTCCCCGAGGAGGATGCAAAGCCCGGCCGCGTCGTCCACACGGCCGGCTGGCCGATGGAGCCGAACACCTTCGGCGGCGGGTTTCTGTATCACCTCGAGGGAAATCTGGTCACGCTCGGCTTCGTCATCGGACTGGACTACGCCAATCCCTGGCTCAGCCCGTTCGAGGAAATGCAGCGCTGGAAGACCCATCCGGCCATCCGTGCGCATATCGAAGGCGGCAAGAGGCTCGGCTACGGCGCGCGGGCGATCAACAACGGCTCCCCGCAGGCCCTGCCCAAGCTCGTCTTTCCCGGCGGGGCGCTGGTCGGCTGCGACGCCGGTTTCATGAACGCGGCGCGCATCAAGGGCAGCCACGCGGCGATCAAGAGCGGCATGCTGTGCGCCGTAGCGCTTGCGAAGGCCCTCGCCGACGGCCGCGGCGGCGACGAACTCACTGCCTATCCCGAACTGTTCGAAAAGAGCTGGCTCTATGAAGAACTGCGGCAGACCCGCAACTTCAAGTTGTGGTTCAAGAAGGGGCGGACGGTCGGCGAACTGATGACGGGGATCGAGCACTGGCTGATGCCCAAGCTCGGGATCTCCACGCCGCCGTGGACGCTGCACTCCACCAAGCCGGACTACGCCTATCTCAAGCCGGCGGCCGAATGCCCGCAAATCGAGTACCCGAAGCCCGACGGCAAGGTAAGCTTTGACCGGCTCTCGTCCGTGTTCGTCGGGAACGTCAATCACGAGGAGGATCAGCCTCCGCATCTGACGCTCAAGGATCCGACTGTTCCCGTCGCCGTCAACTTCGCCCGCTATGCGGGGCCGGAGCAGCGCTACTGTCCGGCCGGCGTCTACGAGTTCGTGAAGGACGATAAGGGCGCCGAACGCCTGGTGATCAACGCGCAGAACTGCGTCCACTGCAAGACCTGCGACATCAAGGATCCGACGCAGAATATCGTCTGGGTCGCGCCGGAGGGCGGCGGGGGGCCGAACTATTCGGGCATGTGAGCCTCGGATCCGCGAACAGGAGTTCCCCATGGCTTCCCATTCGACACGCCCGTCCTTCCAGTGGGCGGACCCCCTTTTTCTCGAAGCCCAGCTCGCCGCCGACGAGCGCGCTGTGCGCGACGCCGCTGAGGCGTTCGCCCAGGAGCAGTTGCTGCCGAAGGCGCAAGAGGCGTTCCGTCACGAGAAGACGGACCCGGGCGTCTTCCGCAGCATGGGCGAACTCGGCCTGCTGGGCGCGACGATTCCGGAGGCCTACGGCGGCGCCGGCCTCAATTATGTCTGCTACGGCCTGATCGCGCGCGAAGTCGAACGGGTCGACTCCGGCTACCGCTCGATGATGAGCGTCCAGTCGTCGCTGGTGATGGTCCCGATTTTCGAGTTCGGAAACGAGGCGACGAAACAGAAATATCTGCCGAAGCTCGCCACCGGCGAATGGATCGGCTGCTTCGGCCTGACCGAGCCCAATTTCGGATCGGACCCGGGCGGCATGGTCACCCGGGCGCGAACAGTGCAGGGCGGCTATCGCCTGTCGGGCGCGAAGACGTGGATCACCAACAGCCCGATCGCCGACGTCTTCGTGGTCTGGGCGAAGGACGACGAAGGCGACATCCTCGGCTTCGTCCTGGAGAAGGGTTCGAACGGTCTGAGCGCGCCGGCGATCCACGGCAAGGTCGGCCTGCGCACGTCGCTGACCGGCGAGATCGTGCTCGACGACGTCTTCTGCCCGGAGGAGAACGCGTTCCCCGAGGTGCGCGGCCTCAAGGGGCCGTTCACTTGCCTCAACAGCGCCCGCTACGGCATCGCCTGGGGCGCGATGGGCGCAGCGGAGGACTGCTTTTCGCGCGCGCGCCAGTACGTACTCGACCGCAAGCAGTTCGGCCGCCCGCTGGCGGCCAACCAGCTAATCCAGAAGAAGCTCGCCGACATGCTGACCGAGATCGCGCTTGGGCTGCAGGGCTGCCTGCGGCTCGGACGACTGAAGGACGAAGGCGCGGCGCCGGTGGAGCTCACCTCGATCCTGAAGCGCAACAATTGCGGCAAGGCGCTCGACATCGCCCGCGCCGCCCGCGACATGCTGGGCGGCAACGGCATCAGCGACGAGTTCGGCGTGGCGCGCCATCTCGTCAACCTCGAGGTCGTCAATACCTACGAGGGCACGCACGACATCCACGCCCTCATCCTGGGCCGCGCGATCACCGGCATCCCGGCGTTCGCCTGAGTCCCAAGGCTGTTCGCAGCATTCCCGACTGGCGGCGGGGCGTCCGGCGCCGTATCCTTATCCATCGAAGGCGCGGTTCGAGCGCGCAGCAAGGCTTGGGGTCCCGACATGATCATTCACCGCGGGTTGGCGTTCGGCGCGCTCGTTCTGGCGTGCTGCGGCTCCGCCGGCGCCGCAGAGATCGACGCTCGCATGACCGGCGCCTGGGCGACGTCGAAGGCCGATTGCGACAGGCTGTTCGTCCGGAGCGGCGGAGGGTTTACCTATCGCCAGCCGGTCGACCAGTTCGCCCAGGCCGCGATCATCACGCCGGGAACGGTTGTCCTGCCCAACCAGACCTGTCGCGTCACCGGCGCCACGCACGACCAGGGACTGACCAAGCTCGACTTCGACTGCAGGGACACGATCAGCTACACGTCCCAGTCCGTCGAGATCGAGATCAAATCCGGCACGGAGATGATCTATCGGCCGAACGGCGACAAGACGCTCGACACCGCGCTGATCAAATGCGGCGTATGACGCGCCTCGGGCTTCGGCGAGCCCTCATGCCTGGGGGAAGCGCATTGTGACGTGGATCGTCGTCCCCTCGCGCCGCGTCGAGGTGACAAGCCCGCTATGTTCGAACACGGCGAGCATGGAGGCGTTGTCGGCGAGAACCTCGGCCACGAGTTCCTTGATCCCGGCCTCTCGGGCGATCGCTGCGATATGATGCATCAGCACGGCGCCGAGGCCGTGGTGCTGGTAATCGTCGACGACCGAGAAGGCGACCTCGGCGTTGCCCGGTTCGGTGACGACGAACCGGGAACCGCCGACAATCCTGGGCTGGCCGTTCGACTTGGCGACCGCGATCAGGACGACGTGGTTGACGAAATCGACGTCGAAGAAGAAGTGCTGCTCCTTCTCGGAGAAGGAGCGTTTTACTGCAAAAAAACGATGATATAGGGTGTCCGCGCTCGCGTGCTGGACCTCCGCGAGAATGGCCTCCCGGTCCTCCGGCTTTTGCGCGCGGATCTCGACCGTGGTCCCGTCGTGAAGCGTCTCGATGACGTGGAATTTCTCGGGTTCGAACATGTCAGGCGCCCCCTTACCCGGCCCCGGCTTATTCGCTGCGACGCCCATATTGTCGCAGAGACGGGCGTCAATCGCCAGTGCGCCGCGGGGCCGACTTTGGTATGCGGCAATATGCGCGCTCGGACCGGCGTCCGATCCGCGTTTCCGGCGCATGGGTTCGCATCGGGGCCGAGAGCTTGACGGGCGCCGCATCTTCGCTCCGCCGCTTGGCCCGGCCTTTGCTCTCGCCTCAAATCCCGCCGGTCTTCCGTCCTTTACAACATTGTTGCGCTTGCCTAGTAAAGCGCCGAAGACAAACGATTGAGGCGGCGCTGGGGGCCCTCGGCTTGACCGACGGCTGCGCTGAAGGCGTTTTGCGCAGGAGACCCATCATGAAACATGTCCGACGAGCCGCGACGGTCGTCGCCCTGATGGGCGCCGTCGCTCTGCCGCTCTCTCTCGGCGGCGGCCCAGGAGGCGGGCTCTCGCCGATGGCCTCGGCGCAGGCGCAGGGCCTCATCAAGAACCTGATCGCGCGTCTGCGCGGTGAAACGCTTCCGGCCGGCATCGTCAAGTCCAACGGCCGCATCGAGGCGACGCAGGTCGACGTGTCGTCGAAATATGCCGGCCGCCTCGCCGAAGTCACGGTCGAGGAGGGATCGAACGTCGCGCAGGGCCAGGTCATCGCCAGGATTTCCTCGCCGGAATACGAGGCGCAGCTTCGCGCGGCCCAGGCGAGCGTGCAGAGCGCCAAGGACGCCCTTGCCTCCGCCGAGGCGGAGATCACGTCGCGCCAAAGCGCGCTCGAATTCGCCAAGTCCGACTTCGAGCGCGGCCAGGAGCTGATGAAGACCGGCTTCATCACCAAGCAGGTCTTCGAGCAGCGCAAGCGCAACTACGACTCATCGGTCGCGGCGGTGGCGAGCTTCACGTCGCAGAGAGATCAGGCCCAGTCCAAGATCAAGAACTCGGAAGCGGAGGTCGAACGGATCGAATCGATCATCCACGATCTGACGCTCGTCTCGCCGCGCAACGGCCGCGTGCAGTATCAGCTCGCGCGGGCGGGCGAGGTGGTGGCGGCCGGCGCCCCGATCGTCACGATCCTGGACCTCACCGACGTGTACATGACGATCTTCCTGCCGGCGGCCGACGCGGGGCGGGTCACGATCGGCGACGAGGCGCGCATCGTCCTCGATCCGATCCCCGACCGCATCATTCCGGCCAACGTCAGCTTCGTGGCGGCGGACGCGCAGTTCACGCCCAAGACGGTCGAGACCAAAGACGAGCGCGCCAAGCTCATGTTTCGCCTCAAGCTGAAGATCGATCCCGACGTGCTCCAGGCGTTCTACACGCGGGTGAAGACCGGCATTCGTGGCATGGGCTTCGTCCGCACCAAGGCCGACGTCGCCTGGCCAGCCGACCTGCAAGTCAACGTTCAGGCGCCGCCGAAGGCGACCGACAACGCCGCGCCGGCGGCTTCGGCGCCGCCGGCCGCTGCGGCCGCGCCCCAGGCTCCGGACAGCCAGACGCCCGCCGCCAAATGACCGGCGAGCCCATCGCACGGGTCAAGGCCGTATCGCACCAGTACCGGGCGACGGTCGCGCTCGACGGCGTCTCGATCGACGTTCCGTCGCGGATCATGGTCGGCGTGATCGGCCCGGACGGCGTCGGCAAGTCGACGCTGCTCGGGCTCATCGCCGGCGTGAAGATCATCCAGACCGGCGAGGTCGCCGTCTTCGACAAGAACGTCGGCGATCCCCGAAACCTGGCGGAAATTCGCGGCCGCATCGCCTATATGCCGCAGGGCCTCGGCCGCAATCTCTATCCCACGCTCAGCGTGTTCGAGAACATCGACTTCTTCGGCCGACTGTTCGGCCAGGGCGCGGAGGAGCGCGGGGCGCGCATCACCGAGCTTCTGACCGCGACCGGCATGGAGAAGTTCGAGGCGCGCCCGGCGGGCAAGCTCTCCGGCGGCATGAAGCAGAAGCTGAGCCTCTGCTGCGCGCTGATCAACGATCCGGACCTCCTCATCCTCGACGAACCGACCACCGGCGTCGATCCGCTGTCGCGCGGCCAGTTCTGGGACCTGATCAACACCATCCGCGCCCGCCGCCCGCAGATGAGCGTCATCGTCGCCACCGCCTACATGGACGAGGCCGAGCGGTTCGACTGGCTCATGGCGATGGACGACGGCAAGATCATCGCCACGGGCAGCCTCAAGGAGCTTTTGGACAAGACCGGCGAGCCGAACCTCGACGAGGCCTTCATTGCGATGATGCCCGAGGCCAAGCGCGCCCTGCACCAAAAGGTCGTCGTGCGCCCGCGCGTGGCCTCGCCGGACGAGACTCCGGCAATCCAGGCGGAGGGGTTGACCCGCAAATTCGGCGACTTTGTCGCCGTCGACCACGTCAGCTTCAAGATCCCGCCCGGCGAGATCTTCGGCTTCCTCGGCTCGAACGGCTGCGGCAAGTCGACGACGATGAAGATGCTGGTCGGCTTTTTGCCGGCGAGCAGCGGCACATGCCAGCTGTTCGGCCAGCCGATGGGCTCGGACGACATGCAGGCCCGGCGCAACGTCGGCTACATGACGCAGGCCTTCTCGCTCTATGGCGAGCTGACGGTCGGCCAGAACCTCGAGCTGCATGCCGAGCTCTATCACCTGCCCAAGGAAAAGATCGGCCCCCGGATCGCGGATCTGCTCGAGCGGTACGACCTGAAGGCCTACGTCGACGCCCGCCCGGACCGGTTGCCGCTTGGAATCAAGCAGCGCCTTCAGCTCGCGGTCGCCGTGCTGCACGAGCCTTCGATTCTCATCCTCGACGAGCCGACTTCCGGCGTCGACCCGATTGCGCGCGACGCCTTCTGGCGCACCCTGATCGACCTGTCGCGCGACGAGGGCGTGACGATCTTCGTCACCACCCACTTCATGAACGAGGCGGACCGCTGCGACCGCATCTCGCTCATGCATGCTGGCCGGGTGCTGGCGGTCGGAGCGCCCCAGGACCTCGTCAAGGAGCGCGGCAGCGCCTCGCTAGAGGAATGCTTCGTCGGCTATCTCGCGGAGGCCGCCGGCATCGACATGGCGAAGAAGGCGGAGCCGCCGCCGCAGGCCGCCGTGGAGGCCGAGGCCGCGCTGGCCCCGCCGAAGCCCTTCAGTCTCGGGCGCCTGTGGGCTTACGCCCGTCGCGAGACGGTCGAGCTTCTGCGCGATCCGATTCGCCTCGCCTTCGCGGTCGTCGGACCGATCATCCTGATGCTGGCCTTCGGGTACGGCATTTCGTTCGATATCGAGAACCTCGCCATGGCGGCGTTCGACCAGGATCAGACGCCCCAGAGTCGCGAGCTCCTTCAAGGGTTCGAGGGCTCGCGCTACTTCTCGGTGCAGCCTCCGATCACCTCCGATGAGGAAGCGCAGAGGCGCTTGAGGAGCGG
>NZ_JBKQOT010000392.1:0-4441 GCF_052145395.1 Roseiarcus sp. | reverse complement strand
GGTGCGGCGAGAGTACGATCTCGTCGGAGTTTTCCGCGGCGTGCCGCGCCCCGTCCTCGTCATCGTCCTCGATGGGACGCGCCAGATTCATTGACTGCGCCAGCGTCAGCATTTTTTCGAAGCGGTTGAGGGCCAGATAGTCTTGCCGCTGCGTTTCATCCTGAGTTTCCCGGCGCGCCTTGCGGGCGACCATATCGCCCTGTTGCGCCGAAGACGCCGGCTCATCGCCGGCGGCAGCCGGCGCCGCGCCGGCGGCAGTGTCGATCGCCTCGCCCCAGAGTGGGACCGGCGCGAACGGGCGGTAGGCAGTTGACCGAGCCGCCTCACGCGCGTCTTCGCACGCGCGCGCAAATGCAAGCCCGTCTCGGGCAAGCAGGGCGAGAACTGCGCGTTCGACTGCCGCCTCCGCGGGCGGCAGCGCGCGCGGCCCGCGCGGAGAGGACCATTTCGCTCAGCTTCGCGTAAACCGGCCGAAGACCGGGCGCAGCGGCGAGCGCTTGATCGGTCGCGCGCGCGACGCTGCGAAGAATGGCAAGATCCCGCGCGGGGCCCGGCGTCTCGGGCGGCCGCGGCGGCAAGTGGGCGAAGAACGCCGCAAGCCAGAGATGGAGCGCCTGGTTGTCGGCGCGGTCCGGCCAGAGGTCGACCACAGCGGGAAGATAGAGCGCCTGGCTGTCGCGTCGCGCGGTAGGTGCGGCGCTCGCGCTGGAAAACCGCTCTCGCCGGGATGTGCGATGTCCGGATTCGCCGGCGCCGATTCCGACGATCGAAAGCGCCGCCGCGCCGCCGAGCCCCCGAAATACCACGCCGAGCGAACGCCGAGCGTCTTCGAGTCTGGACGCGGCTTCCGGAAAGCGCGGACGGGCGTCGCCGCGTGCAGCGCGATGCCAGAGTTTTCCAACGAACTCCTCCGGTTCGAGCAGGCCGAGGAGCGATTTCATAAGCCCTACTTTCAGCCGAGCGTGACCGCGGCGAGCTCCGACAATCCCTTGCGCGTTTCGACGTCGTCGGTCAGCGGCTCGATCATCGCCGCGCGCACGGCGTCCTCGACCCGCATGCCGCCGGCGATCAGGGTCGCCGCATAGACGACGAGGCGCGTCGAGCAGCCTTCCTCGAGATCGACGTCCCCGAGCGCCCGGAGACGGTGGGCGAGCAGAACGAGCGCGCGGCAGCGTTGGCCCGCGAGGCCGCTTTCGGCCGCCACGATCGCGACTTCCGCCTCTTCCGGCGGATAGCCGAATTCGAGCGCGAGGAAGCGCTGGCGCGTGCTCGGTTTCAGCGACTTCGTCAGGTTCTGGTAGCCGGGATTATAGGACGCCACGAGCATGAAGTTCGACGGCGCGATCAGCGTCTCGCCGGTGCGGTCGAGCGGCAGAATGCGGCGGTCATCGGTCAGCGGATGGAGGACGACGGCGACGTCCTTGCCCGCCTCGACGACCTCGTCGAGATAGCAGACGCCACCCTGGCGGACGGCGCGTGTCAGCGGACCGTCGACCCAATGCGTCTCGCCGCCGCGCAGGAGATAGCGGCCGGTGAGATCGGCGGCCGTCAGGTCGTCATGACAGGCCACGGTGATAAGCGGGACGCCGAGTCTCGCCGCCATATGGGCGACAAAGCGGGTCTTGCCGCTTCCGGTCGGGCCCTTCAGTATGAGCGGCAGGCGATGGCGGAAAGCGTGCTGGAATAGCGCGCACTCCTGTCCGATGGGGAGATAGAAAGGAACTTCGGCGTCGGGTTTCAGCGCGGCGAGCGACATGGGTTGACCTTATGAAGGGCCTCGCCAAGCGTGGGGTGCTCAGCGAAGCTCGGCTGGGATCTCGACCAGTTGACGACCGTCGGGTCCTCGCATCGGGTCCGGCCTCTCTGTAGGGGTAGACAGGGGCCAGGCCGATTCTTTGCGTCACTCCGCGGCAGCGAAGGCGACCGCCACCGGCGCTTTTCGGTGTCCGGGAACGAGCGTGGCGATCAGGAACATGACGAGCCCCAGCGCGGTCATGACGCCGCCGTAGAGCCGGATCGTGTAGAAGAGGCCGAGTTGCTGCTGCACGTCCATGTAATCCTGGCCCATCACCCGCTCGAGGTGGGTCTGCAGGACGCCGGCGAAGGTCAGCGCCGCCGACATGATTCCCACGCCCGTCGTCATCGTCCAGAAGCTGAGTATGTTGAGGTTCTGGTTGTAGGGAGCGCGTCCGAGCAACGGCGGCATGGCGTAGGTGATCATCGCGAGATTGACCATGGCGTAGGCGCCGTAGAAAGCGAGATGCCCATGAGCGGCGGTAACCTGGGTGCCGTGCGTGTAGTAGTTGATGGGCGCCAGCGTATGCAGGAAGCCAAGTACGCCCGCGCCGAAGAAGGCGGTCACCGCGCAGCCGAGCGACCAGAGGAGCGCAGCGTGATTGGGATGATCGCGCCGGCCCTTCCAGACCATGGCGAAGGCGAATAGGACCATCGCGAAGAACGGCAGCGGCTCGACAGCCGAGAAGATCGTGCCGATCCACTGCCAGTAGGCGGGCGCGCCAATCCAGTAATAGTGGTGGCCGGTGCCGAGTATGCCGGAGAACAAGGCCGTGCCGATGATGACGTAGAGCCACTTCTCGACCACCTCGCGATCGACACCGGTGAGCTTGATCAGCAGGAAGGCGAGGATGCTGGCCATCACGAGCTCCCACACGCCCTCGACCCAGAGGTGCACGACCCACCACCAGAACATCTTGTCGATGACGACGTTGGCGGGGACGTAGAAGGCGAACAGGAAGAACACCGCCACGCCCCAGAGGCCCATGAGCAGGATGCCCGTGATGACGGTCTTGCGCCCGTTGAGCACGGTCATCGAGATGTTGAGCAGGAACATCAGCGCGACGACGACGATGCCGACTTTGATGTAGATCGGCTGCTCGAGGTAGGATCGGCCGTCGTAATTGCCGAACAGATAGCCGACGACCGCGACCGCGGCGGCGACAAAGAATAGCCAGAACTGAACCTTCGCCAGCATGGGCGACCAGATGTCGCGCTCCGTCTCCTCCGGCAGGAGGAAATAGGCCGAGCCGAAGAAGCCAAGCAGCAGCCAGACGATCAGCGCGTTGGTGTGGATCATGCGCACGACGCTGAACGGCAGCAGGTCGGGCGGAATGAGGTTCGGCGCTACGTACATGATCGCGCCGACGAGGCCGAAGACGAGCTGAAGCGCGAAGATGGTGAGCGCCCCGACAAAATAAGGGAGCGCGACGCTCTGCGATGGATATTTCATGGCGTTGCCTCGGAAAGAATCAGGAAGGTTGAAGTCACTTCGGCGCGTGCGACGGCCAGTTCTGGGTGTCGACCTTGCTCACCCAGCGCAGGAAGGCCGCCATGTCGTGCACGTCAGAATCGGAGAGATGGAACTGCGGCATCTGGTGCCGGCCTTCCGTGCCGGTCGGCTGCGCCGCGAACCAGGCCTTGAAGGTGTCCTCGGTCGCGGCAGGATCCTTGTCTCCCCCGTACTTGATCCAGACCTTGCCGAGTTCGGGCGCGAAGCGCGCGCCCTCGCCAAACAGCGTGTGGCAATCGAAGCAGGCTTTCTTTTCCCAGATGCGCTTGCCGCGCGCGGCCTCGGCGCTGATCGGGTTCGTCTGTTCCACGACCCGCGCCTGCATGTAGCTGTTGCCGACGAGCAGTGCGAAGACGACGAAGAAAAAGAGGGAGCCGCCGTAAAAGATGTTGCGGGCGGCCGCCGTGGTCAGGCGTTCCATGTCAAACCTCTGGTGTTGGAAGCAAGGCAAAAGCGTTGAGGGTCGCTAAGCCGGGAAAGAGCAGTTCGCGGCGATGCGCTTTGTTGAACTGGCTCACAATCCAGGCGATGAGGGCATTCGTTTCGCTGCGATCGACAACCGACCCCACGACCGCAAGGGTCGCCTTGCGGCTGACATCGGTTTGCGCCGTCACGGGCTGTGTCCTCGCCTAAAATGGCATTTCTGATACCACTTTCGTGCCACGATGGATATGCTAGCGTCAATGCGGTTCCAGGGTTTCATGATGCGACTTCTTGCCTCAACCGAATACGCATTGCGCGTGCTGATTGCGCTCGGCCAGAGCGGCTCCGCGGAAACGACCACGGTTGAGACGCTGGCGACGTCGCTCGGGGGATTGTCGCGCAACCATCTGCGCAAGATCGTTGAAGACCTCGCGGCAATTGGGATCGTCAAGACGATTCGCGGCGCAGGCGGAGGCGTCGTCCTCCCGAAAAGGCCTCGGGAGATAAGAATTGGCGCGGCCGTCCGAGCGCTTGAGGAGGACCAGGCGATCGTCGAGTGCTTCCGCACCGACCACGGCTGCTGCACGCTCGGGCCCGGATGCCGCCTGCGTCCGATGCTGCGCAAGGGGCGCCGGCAATTTTATGTGTCGCTGGATGGCCACACGCTTATCGTGACCGCGGTTGCGACGTGGCTGGCGACAAGACCCGGAA
>NZ_JBKQOT010000391.1:0-2988 GCF_052145395.1 Roseiarcus sp. | reverse complement strand
GCGCGCCACGAAATCGCTTCCTCATCGACCCGCCGGACGGCGCTTCCAATCACTGAGGTCTAAAGCGCTTTCGTAATGGTGGTCTCGCCGGAAGCCGAAGGCCTGCGACGCTTCCGCAGCCGCGACGATGGCGCGCCTACCGGTCGTCCGCGTCCGCAGCCGAGGGCGCCTGGTCCAGTTCGGCGCTCTCGGTGTAATCGGTCGGGGTTGTTCGCTTCCGCTGCGTCCCTTCGCCCAAATCCAAGCAAGTCCGGTCTGAGCGGCGCTGGCCGCGTCATTGTGCTACCCTGCGACGTTCGCGGGGAGGCCTATGGTCGAAACCAGGAAACTCGCGGCGATCCTGGCCGCTGATGTCGTCGGATTCAGCCGGATGACCCGCGCGGATGAAGACGGCACGCTGGCGCGGCTGCGGACCTTGCGCCAAGAGCTTATCGATCCCACCGTCTCTGCGAACAACGGCCGCGTCTTCAAGCGCACCGGGGACGGAGTCCTGGTCGAGTTCCGCAGCGTGGTCGACGCGGTCCGATGCGCTATCGAAGTGCAGAAGGCCATGACCTCGCGCAACGTCGGCGAGCCCGACGACCGCCGGATCGAATTCCGTGTCGGCGTTCATCTTGGCGACGTCGTCGAGGAAAGCGACGGCGATCTGATGGGCGATGGCGTCAATATCGCCGCGCGGCTGGAAGGCGTCGCCGAGCCCGGAGGCGTCTGGCTCTCGTCCGCCGCCTATGAACAGGTGCGCGACAAGCTGCGGGAGACCTTTATCGACCTGGGCGAGGAAAGCCTGAAGAACATCGCGCGCGCGATGCGAGTCTACGCGTTCCTGCCCGAGGGCGGGCCGGCGCCGTCACCGCGGCCGGCGGAGCAGGGACGGTCACTGCGACCGAGGCTCTCGATCGTCGTTCTGCCGTTCGCCAATTTCGGCGGCAATCCCGACCAGGACTATTTCGTCGATGGCGTGACCGAGAGCCTGACCACAGATCTCTCTCGTATCCGCGGCTCCTTCGTGATCGCCCGGAATACGGCGTTCTCCTATAAGGGAAAGCGCTTCGACGTGAAGACGATCGGCCGGGAGCTGAACGTGCGCTACGCGCTCGAGGGAAGCGTTCAGCGCAGCGGCAGCCGGATGCGCATCAACGTAGAATTCATCGACGCCGAAAGCGGCAATCATCTCTGGGCCGAACGTTTCGACAAGCCCATGGCCGACCTCCTCGACATGCAAGACGAGATCGTCGGGCGTCTTGCCGACCAAATCGGAGCGCACCTGACCGTGGCCGAGGCGCAGCGCGCGGCGCGCAGCGTAAATCCCGATTCCATGGACCTCTATTTTCAGGGAAGGCTCTGGCTCAACAAGGGCGTCTCCTACGAGACGTTGACTCGGGCGCGCGGTTATTTCGAGCGCGCCGCGGCGCTCGATCCCGACAATCTCGCTGCAATCCACGGAACGGCAATCGTCGACACCCTGGCCGTGACTACCTACGCGATCGATGAGCCGGCTATGCGCATGAACTCGGCCCACGCGACGCTGACACAGTTGCTGTTGCGGGAGCCGAACAACGCCAGATTCCGCTTCCTTGGGCCTACTCCTGGTCTGGACCAATCGCTCCACGCAGGGGCTCGCTGAACTGGAGCGAACGTTGGCGCTGGACCCGAATCTCGCGACGGCGCACGCGCAGATCGGCAGCGCCAAATTGCTTCTCGGCCGCGCGGAGGAGACTGAGGCCCATGTTCTCGAGGCGCTGCGGTTAAGCCCAAGGGACACGGCCGCCTTCGGCTGGACGGCAGTGGTGGGGAGCGCCAAAATGTGTCTGGACGCGGAGGAAGAAGGCGTGGCCTGGTATCGTCGCTCCATCGAAATCAATGGGGGGTACCATTTCGCACATTTCAGCCTCGGCGCCGCTCTCGCGATCCTCGGCAGATTGGAGGAAGCACGCCGCGAGACTCAAGCAGGCCTCGCCCTCGATCCCAAATTCACCATCCGCCGATACCGCGCCGCTGCGCCGAGCGATAACCCGGGCTACGTGAAGATGCGCGAGCGGATTATCGAAGGCATGCGCAAAGCAGGTGTTCCCGAAGTCTGAAACTGCAAGGCTGGGCTGTCCGCGATGCGACGCCCGGCAGTAGTTGCCCCAGTTTCGTCTGTTATGGCGGTCGCACGCAGCGGGCTCGGAGATAAGGAAGAAACGCTTTCATGGCACAGATGATGTCGGGAGGGTGTGCTTGCAGGGCGATCCGCTATGAATGCGAGGCCGATCCCGTCTTCATGCTGAACTGCCACTGCCGCGATTGCCAAAAGGCGAATGGCAGCGCCTTTGCGGCTATCCTGGCGGTCCCCGTGGCCGCGGTTCGGCTCAGCGGCGAAACGCGCTATTACCGCGTTGTTGGGGACAGCGGTCATCCGGTCGACCGCGGCTTTTGCCAGGCGTGCGGTAGCCAAGTGACGATCAAAATCGGGCGAAGGCCCGATGTTCTGGGGTTGCAAGCGGGTTGTCTGGACGATCCCTCGGTCTATAGACCGACCAAGGACCTTTTCACGTCGAGCGCGCAGTCCTGGGATCCCATGGACCGGACTCTCAAGAAGGACCCGAAGGACCCGTAACTGAAGTTTTCGGAGGATGAGCGCGAGCCGCACTGAAGCGCCTACAAGCGCTCAAGCCGTACACAGTCGACCTTTCCGCTCAGCCACTGAACCGCTCTACGTCGCGTGCGGTCGCCGCGCGAGGCCGCTGTCAGGTCCCTTCCCTCCCGCACACAGAGACATACTCATCATGCGCCGGGAGCCGTCTCGCGCGAAAGAGTCCGGGCTCCTCTGGCCTCAAAAGAGACGACGGGGTCAGTCCAGGCCCCGCGTTTGCGCCGACGCTTCCGCAGGCGCGACGACGGCGCGCCTACTGGTCGTCCGCGTCCGCAGCCGAGGGCGCCTGGTCCAGTTCGGCGCTCTCGGTGTAATCGGTCGGGGTCGGCTTGATCGCGATGTGGGCGCTCTCG
>NZ_JBKQOT010000390.1:0-3811 GCF_052145395.1 Roseiarcus sp. | reverse complement strand
GCATGGTCATCCGTGTGGAGGAGGGCAAGGGGCGGAAGGATCGCTACGTGATGCTCTCGCCCAGCCTGCTCCACATTCTACGCGACTATTGGAAGCGCACTCATCCCGGCGAGTGGCTGTTTCCAGGGGATCGGCCCGGGCAACCAATTTCGACGTGCGCCGTCGAACTCGCCTGCAGCCAGGCACGTGAGCGATCGGGCATCACCAAGCCGATCACGCCGCATTCGCTGCGACATGCGTTCGCGGTTCATCTGCTGGAGTCCGGCGCCGATCTGCGCACGATCCAGTTGCTGCTTGGTCATCGCAGCCTGAACACCACGTCACGATATCTGCGCATAGCCACGAGCAAGGTCTGCGCCACCGCCAGTCCACTCGATGCGATGCCGCCGGTCATGCCGGACCTCGTTCCCGCCTAACGGCGGGGCCGTGTCCCGCGGGGGGCTAGAGGTGGCGGATGTGTTCCGCCACTTCGGCCCGGCTTTCCGTGATCAGCATGGCGCGTCGCTGTCCGCCGCGCATTGGCGCGCCATCACCGCGATCGAGAGTTGCCGCACTGCCGCGCTCGGTGGTCACCTGGAGCAGTGCAGCGATTGCGGACATCAACGCGTCGCATACAACTCGTGTCTTATGGGCAGATCCAGTAATGGGGAGTTGGCGGCGGCTTGCTCGCGCTTTTGCCTCCGCCGCCGCCAACCCGGCTCACCATTACGAAGGGCGTTTGAGGAGCGCGATCAGCTTGTCGGACGGCTGGAACGCGCCGCGCCGCAGATGCGGTGGAACGATCGATTCCATGGCGTCGAGCTTCTCTGTCGGATCGCCACGCGTATAGATTTCTGTGGTCGTCAGAGTGGCGTGCCCCAGCCACAGCGATACCTTGCGGATGTCCTGCGTTGCCTGCAGGATGATCATCGCGCAGGTGTGCCTGAGCACGTGGGGCGAGATGCGTTTCTTGCCGAGACCGGGATGCGCTTGAGCGGCGGTCGCTGCATGCTGTTTAAGCAGATAGGCGAAGCCCCATCGGCTCAGCGGCTCTCCCCGGGCGTTGACGAACACCTCGGGCGCCGCGATCCGCCCGCGAACGGCGAGCCAGGCGCGCAGGGCCGCGGCCGTGGTCTTCCACAACGGGAGCGTCCGTTCCCGCCGTCCCTTGCCAAGAACATGAATGCTCATCGACGGCAGGTCGATGTCCCCGAGCTTCAATCCCGTCAACTCGGACACGCGCAGCCCCCCACAAACCGCCAGATGCAGCATGGCCCGGTCGCGGACGCCATCGCGCGTGGCGGGATCCGGGGCGTCGAGCACCGCTTGCAGTTCCTCGCGCAGAAGAAAGGGGACCAGACGCTGATCCGTTTTCTTGAACGGAATCGCCAGGACGCGGCGGACATGCTCGAGGGCTGCCGGTTGCCTGTATTCGAGGAAGCGGAAGAAGGACTTGATCGTCGCCAGCCGGACATTGCGGGTCACCGGCGCGTTTTTGCGCTTATCCTCGAGATACTCCAGGAAGGCGCTGATGAGGCCGGCGTCGAGTTGCTCCAGCGTCAGCGCTGATGGCGAGACCTTCAGTCTCTTTGCAGCGAACATGAAGAGCAACTGGAAGCTCACGGCATAGGAGTCGCGGGTATGCCGGCTGACGCCCCGCTGGCGGGCGAGCGTCTCATCGAGGAACGCTTCGATGAGGGGAGCAATCGGCGTCATGATTGCCTCCCTTCGGCGATGAACGCTTCACCGGCCGCGGCGACGTCGCGCATGAGGTCGGCGGTGGCCTCGAGGTACCAGTAGGTCGCATAGATGTTGATGTGACCCATGTAGGTCGCGAGCGCCGCCATATGCGCGCCGCTTCGGCTTCGATCGGCCGGACTGCCTTGCAGCGCGCGAACGGCAAACGTGTGCCGTAGATCGTGCAGGCGCGGGCGGCGCCTCGCTGCCGGTGCTATGCCTGCCCTGTCGACCAGCCTGTTGAAGGTCTCTTTGACGGCAATGTAGCGCAGCGGCAGACCACGTGCGTCAACGAATACCGGATCGGCTTCGGAACGGGGTTGGCGGCGCGCAAGATAGCGCTCCAAGCCCGCTCCTGTCGTGTCGTGCAGCGGCGCCAAGCGGGTTTTCCGGAACTTGGTCTCGCGGATCAGCAAGCCATCGTGCGTCACGTCGGCGACCGTCAACTTCAGCGCTTCGGAGATCCTCAACCCGGTGACGGAGAGCAGCGCGATCAATGTCGCGTAGGTCAGGGAGCGCAAGCCGCCTTCGGGTCGAAGCCGAAGGGCGGCCTCGATCAGGCGATCGATCTCCGCTGCCGAGTAGATATGCGGGGAGCGCCGCGTCTTGCGAGCGCCGAAGTGATCGACCGGCGGCAGTTCATGCCGGGCGTCTTCAACCCGGACATGACGCACAAAGCGGCAGACGGCTTTCAGCCGGGCATCGCGTTGCGCGACGGACGGCCCGCGCGCCGCCCAATCGATTGCGGTTTGCGTGTGGACATGCGTTTGCCCGCACTGGGTCGCAAAGGCGGCAAAGCTCTTGAGCAGGTATTCCGCATTCAGCATCGTGAATCCAGTCGCGCGGCGGAGCGCCAGGTAAGCCTCGATGGCCTTCAACATCAGAGAACCTCCGGCCAGGGCTGCGCGATTTGCTTCAGGAGCGCGACATCGGCCTTGGCGTAACGGGCCGTCGTGTCGATGCCTCGGTGCCGCAGGACCAACCCGATCTTCTCGAGCGGAACGCCATGGCGCAGCATCTCGGTCGCTGCCGTGTGTCGCAGGACGTGCGCCCCCTTGACCGGCGCCACGACGCCAGCCCGTTGCATGAGGCGTCTCACCAGCGACGAGACGCCGTCGCCGTTCCGGAACGGTCGAAACGGCGCGATATTGCGCAGGAACACGTGATCGCTCGGGCAGGTCGAAGGACGGTGCGCGAGGTAGGCGGCGATCGCATCCCCGACGTCTTGCGGAAGCGGCAGACGCACCTCGTAGCGCGACTTGCCCGAAACCCGCAGCGAGCCCTTTTCCCACTCGATGTCGTCGAGGCGGAGTTGCGCGACGTCGCCGGCGCGCAGCCCGAGGCGCGCCAGGAGTAGGAGGATCGCGCGATCACGCCGGCGCTCGACGACTTCGCCATCGCATGCCGCGATCAGCCGGTTCACTTGCTCCGCCGCCAGATACCGCGGCAAGTCGGCAAGCCGCCAATGGGCATAGCCGGGAACAACATCGGCGAGACCGGCTCGGCAGCGGCCTTTGACAGCGAGATACCGCAAGAACACGCGCAGGCTGGTCGTCAGCTTCTCGACGGTTCCCTTGCCGCAATGGCTCGCGCGGTCCAGGAAAAAGCTGCGAATGGCGGCCGGTTCCCACCTTTCTGAATCGTTCCCGAGGGCCACCATCAAGAGCGCGGCGTCGCGGGCATAGAGCTTGATGGTGGAATCGGACGCCCCGCGGTGCTTGCGCAGCCACACTTTGAAGTCAGCCACGAGGGACGGTTCGGCGGGCTGCAATGATGCGGCAGCGGCGGACCCGCAAACGCAGATTTCGACAAGGTGCTGGCGAAAGAGCCTGGCGCCGAAAATCGTGTGGTGGTTGCGACGCCCTCCCATGGCGCGCGGACATCGACACCTGAGCAAATGCTCGCTGAACACCGCCAGATCAATGTCGCTCGGCATCGCTCCTTGCCGAGCCACGACATAGCCGAGGTGCGCTGCCGCTCGCAGATATCGCACGGCCGTGCCGGCGCTATAGCCCTGTCGCTCGAGCGCAGCTGCGAAACCGTCAAGGTATGGTCCGCTTGGCCCGCTCCGCAAATGCGCCAGCATCTTCGATGC
>NZ_JBKQOT010000389.1:0-18589 GCF_052145395.1 Roseiarcus sp. | reverse complement strand
GCGCTTTCTTGGCTACTGCATCGAAAAGTAGGCGCGTCCTCCGACGCGCCCGCCCCGGCCTGCGTTCGATGCGGCCGGGGCCTTTCTTAGGCTCTTATCGCGTTCGTTTTTGGTCGGGAATTGGAACAATCGGCAACACCGCGACGTGGCCGCCCCCGGACTGTGATTCGGGGCGGCATTTGATGTTTTCCGTAAAATGGCGCGCGCCCCCGGGAATGAGGCGGCGAGACCATGACGAGGTCAGAGCGCGCCCCGTTGCCCGCACCCTGCCGGCTCGCGGCTTCCCTCTCCCGGGAGAGGGTTTTCTCCAACGCGGAAATGCCCCGTACTGCGCGACGCGGTCCGGGGCGTTTTCTCGAAGGTTTCCCCGCGCGCCTTTGGGGGAGTGCTTACCGGGGGCAGGAAAGCGGCGCGCGGGGAATCTCGGATTTACTGGAACAGTTTCAGGATCAGCTGGGCGTTCTGGTTGGCGATCGACAGCGACTGGATGCCGAGCTGCTCCTGGGTCTGCAACGCCTGGAGCTGCTGGAGCTGGGTCGAGGCCGTATTCATGTTGGCGTCGACGAGGCCCGAGACGCCGGTCGCGTAGTCGGTCGTCAGGCTGGTGTTGAACGTGGACGCCGCGGTCATCCGGTCCTGGGTCGCGCCGATCAGGCCCGAATAGTTCTGCACGGCGGCAAGCGCCTGGTTGACAGCGTTCAGCGCGGTGCTTGCATTGGACGCGGTGATCATCGTTCCCGTGCCCGCGGACGTACCGAGCGTGGTGAGGTCAGTTCCATTCTGCGTCAAGAGACCCGACGTGGCATAGGTGGTCGTCGTGGAAACGGCCAACTCGCTGGCGTTGGCGAAGCTGGCTGCGCCAATCAGTTGGTTTCCACTCGCGTCGAGCGCCGTATAGGTCGCGGTCGTCTGGTTTCCGTTGGCGTCTACCGATTGAACCTGCAACTCCCCGGCGGTCGTGGCGGTCCCCGCTACATATATCGTAATTGTTGCCGTAGGTCGCTTTGAAGGTCGTCGGGAGCGTGGTGTTGGTTGTGTTGACCGCAAGCCCCTTCAAATTGGCTAGCGTGGTCGCATCGGTCACGGTCGATGTTGTCGAGACGGTCGAGGAGGCCGAGGAGGCTGCGGGCGTGACCGACGTGGACACGGCGAAGGAGGCGACCCCTGTGATGCCTTTCGCGCCATTGAACGTGCTGCCGGCGGCGCCGCTGGCGGTATAGGCAATGGCGTTTCCGTTCGCGTCCAGCGCCGTGTACGTCTTGGTGGTCAGATTTCCATTGGCGTCCACGGAGTTGACGATCGCCCTCGCGACGTTCCCCTGGCCCGTAGAGAACAAGATTTGAGGGCTGCTGACCGTCGGTGCGTTGGGATTCGCAGTTAAGGCAAGCAAGTTGGCAACAGCCGTCGCGTTGGCGACCGTCGAGGTGGTTGTGTTGGCCAGGGCCGCGGGCGTGTAGGTCGTCTGGACGTTCACGCTGGTGATAATCCCACCTGTCGCCGCGTCAGCCTGCAGGTTGCCGGTCTGGCCGGCGCCGGTGGCCGTGTACAAACTGGTGGTCGTGTTCCCGAACTTATCAACCGAGACCACAGTCATGGTGTCGTTGCCGCCGGTGGCGGTCGTCCCCTCGTAGAGCTGGTTCGAGCCGACGGTTGCCGCAGCGTAGCCGCCCTGGATGTTCTTCAGGTTGGTAATCTGGGCCGCGACGGAGATCGTCTGCGTCGTCGTTGACGCGGTCTGCTGCGCCCCGCCCGTAAGCGCCTGCGCCGTGAAATTGATCGTATTGACCGAGCCGCCCGTCGCGTTGGCGTTGAAGCCGGAGACGAAGTTCATCGTGGTCTGGCTGCCGTTAAGGACGTTCAGGCCGTTGAACGAGGCACCGTTGACCGCGTCGGTGAGCTGCTGGCCGAGCGAGGCGAGCGAGGTGTTGATGTTGGTGAGACTGGCGCCAGGATTCTGCGCCTGGGTGAGCTGGGTCGCCATCGAGTTCAGCGTCGTGATCACGGAATTGATGGCCGAGGTTGCGGTCCCCAGCACCGACTGGCCTTCCGAGAGCGCGGTGTTGGAAGCCGTGACGACGCCGCTGTCGGAGCTGAGCTGCTGGGCGATCGACCAGTAGGACGAGTTGTCCGACGCGTTCGCGACGGCGAGGCCGGTCGAGACCTGGCTCTGGACGGTGGCCAGCGACTGCTGCGTCATATTCAGGGCCTGAAGGGCGCTGAGCGCGGCGGCGTTGTGGAGAATCGAAGACATAAAGGGTGCTCCTCATCGGAAATGGCACGATTTTTCAGGTGACATTTCGGACTTGCACCGAGACGACGGGTTGGCGGCATGCCCTGGACTCCGATTCGAAGCCCAACCGTCGTGTTCGCCGGGGAGCGCGCGTGAAGCGGGCGCTCTTTTCCGGCGAGGCCAACCCTAGTGAGAACCCGCTAACGGGCAGTTAAGGACGCCCGAAAACGTCGAATTGTGCGGCGCAGCGCAATCCCGGCGCAAGCTCCCGCCGCAAGGATGGCCGCCGGCATTCTTCAACCGGTCGCGGGCGTGACGAATCTCCTGTCGCATGTGGAGCGGCTTTGGACGAACCTTCAGGGTTTGGGCGTCCGCCGCCTCGTTGCGCTCGCGGTGATCGGGCTCTCCGTCTTCGCCGTCACCGGCCTCGCCGGCTACTACCTCAGCCGGCCGGCCATGGAAACGCTCTATTCCGGGCTCGACCGCGACGATGTCGCCGCCATCGGCTCGGCGCTGCGCGAGGCGGGCGTCGCCTTCGACGTCAATGCGGAGGCGACATCGGTTCTGGTTTCCGCCGGGCAGGCCTCAACCGCGCGCATGATTCTCGCGGAGAAGGGCCTGCCGCGCGGCGGAGCGGTCGGCAACGAGCTGTTCGACAAACTCGGCTCGCTCGGCCTCACCTCGTTCATGCAGGATGTGACGCGGCTGAGGGCGCTCGAAGGCGAACTCGCGCGAACCATTCAGATGATGCGCTCGGTCAAGGCCGCGCGCGTCCACATCGTGCTCGCCGACGAAGGCTCCTTCCGCCGCGAGCGCCAACCGTCCTCGGCCTCGGTGGTGATTCGCACCGATGGTGGCGACGACCGCATGACCGGAGAGGCGATCCGCCATCTGGTCGCCTCGGCCGTTCCGGGCATGAAGCTCGACGACGTGACCGTACTCAACGTCGATGGCCGCCTGCTCGCCTCGGGCTCCGATTCGGTCGACAAATCGCCCGACAACCTGCTCGCCCTCGAGCGCGAAATGTCGCAGGAGATCCGCGAGGGCGTCTCCCGCACGCTGATCCCGTACCTCAGCGCGCGCAACTTCCAGATCTCGGTCGCCGCGCGCCTCAACGCCGACAAGACCCAGACCAACGAAACGATCTACAACCCCGACCAGCGCGTCGAACGCTCGGTGAGGGTGACCAAAGAGCAGCAGAGCTCGCAGAACGCAGCCGGATCGCAGCCTGCCGGCGTCGAGGCGAACCTCCCCAAGCAGAACGGCGCCGGGACGGAGCAGAAACAGTCGAACGACCAGACGCAGAAGCGCGAGGAGCTCACGAACTACGAAGTGTCGTCGAGGTCGATTCAAACGACCAGCGCCGGCTTCGTGATCCAGAACCTGTCGTTGGCCGTGCTCGTCAACCGCGCCGCATTGACGGCCTCGCTCGGCGACAAGCCGTCGCCCGAGGCGGTCGCGGCGCAGGTGAAGGAGATTGAGCAGCTCGTCGCCTCGGCCGCCGGCCTCGACAAGCAGCGCGGCGACGTCGTCAAGATTTCGGTTGTCGATTTCGTCGATTCGAGCCGCGACATGGAGCCGGCGCCGGGACCCTCGCTCGTCGAGATCGTGGCGCGACAGACGGGCTCCATCGTCAACGCCGGCGCGATCGTCCTCGTCGCGGCGATGCTGCTCTGGTTCGGCTTGCGCCCGGGCCTGAGGATGCTCCTCGCCGCGCCGCCCGTCCCCGCGGAGGCCGCGCTGGCCGGGCCGATGGCGTTGGCGGCGCCCGAAACGGGCCAGAACCTCCTGGTCGAAAGCGAGGCGGGGCGCGACGAATTCCTCGAGGCCCTCCTCGCCCGCCGTGACAACGGCCCCGAGCGCAAGCTGCTCAAGCTCGTCGAGTTCGACGAGAACCAGGCCGCAACCATCCTCAAGCAATGGATACGTCAGGGAGCGAACGGATGAAACCGGTGCCGATCGCGGACTATCTCGACCACATCGGACGGGGGCCCGGAGAAAAGGCCTCGCCGCGGCGCGAGGCCTCGCCGTTCCGGCCGCGCAGCCTGCAAAGCCTGCAGTCGCTCGAGCCGCGCGCGCCGGCGGCCTTCCCGCCGGCGTTCGAGCGGGCGGCCAAGGCCGTCGGCGCCGTGAAGCCCGAGGCGCTCGAGAAGCCGCAGCGCCCCTTGTGGGATCGCAAGCCGACGCCGATCGACGCCGCGCAACGCGAGTCGTTGGCCGCGCGCGAGGCGGCGAAGGCCGAGGAAATGGCCGTCCGGGTCGACGAGGCGCGCGCACGCGGCCGCGAGGAGGGCATGGCGCTCGGGCGCGTCGAGGCCGAAGAGCGCTTCGCCGCAGAGCGCGCCGCGATGCAGGAGCAGGCGATAATGGAGCGGCTGGAGTTCCAGCTCAACGAATACGCCCAGCTCGAGGCGATGGTGCGGGCGGGATTCGCTGAGGTCGAAGCCAATGTCGGGGCCGCGGTCGCCCGCATTCTTGGGCCGTTCCTGGTGAAGGAGGTGGTCCGCTACGCGTCCGACGAACTCGTCAAGGCCATCGGCCGGCTCGCCGCCGGCGGCTCGCCCGGCCTCATCACCATCCGCGGCCCGGAGCGCGTGCTGAGCCTGCTTCGCGACCGGATCGCCGACATGCCGGCCGAGATCGTTTTTGTCGAGGATGGCGGCGTGGAGGCGACGGTGGAGTGCAACGCCACGAGAATCGTCACCGAGCTCAAACCCTGGGCGGATCTGCTCGCCTCCGTCGACGCCTGAGCGCGGCCGATGAGCGGGCATCCAGAAATCGTCATCGTCCGGCGGCGCTCATCGCACGAGGGCGGCCATCACGGCGGCGCATGGAAGATCGCCTTCGCGGACTTCATGACCGCGATGATGGCGTTCTTTCTTGTGCTGTGGATCATCAGCGCGACGGACAAGAACACCAAGACGCTGATCGCGCGTTACTTCAATCCGGTGAAGTTGGAGGAGCCGGCCAAGGCGCAGAAAGGCATCCACGGCGCCCCGGAGCAGGACACCGACGCGCCCGGCCGCGATTCGGGCGCCCCCAACGGCGAGAAGTCGCGCTCGGCCCAGGGCGACGCCGCAAGCGGAAACGTGCCGGAAGCGCCGGAGGCTGAGCCCGGCGACCCGAAACAGAAGCACAAGGGAAAACTCGACCCGAAGGCGCCGCCGCCGGATCCGGCGCGGCCCAATCCAACCATGTCGGAGGCGGAGCTGTTCAGCGACCCCCGCGCGAGCCTCGACAAGATTGCTGGCGCCCCCCCGCCCGGGCCGCGAGTCGATCCCGCGGCCGCGCTGAAGGGCTACGGCGAGGTCGGCCCCAGCGCCGACGAGGCCTTCCGCGATACCTTCCGGCCGCTCGGCAGCGACAAGGCCATGAACGTGGTCGCGGCCGATCCCGGCGCGCCGGCCGCCCCCGAAGCGGCCAGCCAGGACGCGAGCCCCCCGGCGCCCGCGCCCGGGCTGGCGACCGGCGGGCCCGCAGACGCGTCCCTGGAGGGCCGCGTCAGGCCCGAGCCGAACGTCATGCCGTCGAACGGCGCCGGCGCTCAGGCGAAGAGCGGATCGTCCGGCGCCGACGACGCAAAGCCGCCGGCGGCGGAGGGGAAACCGCCTTCCGGGGAAGTGAAGCCGACTACGATGGACGCCGCGGAAGCGCGCGCGGCTGCGCTGCTCGCCGAGGTGAAGAAGCGTCTCGGGCCGGAGCTCCAGTCCCTTCCCGGTCCTGAACTGACTGTCGAGGTTACCGAAGAGGGCATCCTCATCAGTCTCACCGACCGGCAGAACTTTTCCATGTTTGCGCTGGGCTCAGCCGAGCCGCAGCCGCGCGTCGTGCGGATGATGGACGCGATCGCGATGAGCCTCGAAACCCTGCCCGGCACGATCGTCGTCCGCGGCCACACCGACGCGCGCCCCTACCGTTCCGCCACCTATGACAATTGGCGCCTGTCCTCGGCGCGGGCGCAGATGGCCTATTACATGCTGAGCCGGGGAGGCGTCCCGGACAAGCGGTTCGACCGCATCGAGGGCTTCGCCGATCATCGCCTGAAAGACGCCGCCCATCCGCTGGCGGCGGAGAACCGGCGCATCGAAATCCTCCTGCGCGAGGCGAAGCCGTGAGGCCGCTCGCCCGCCTTGCTGTGGCGCTCGCAGTGATCGCGCTTCAACCCTCGTCTCGCGCCGGGGCCGAGCCGCACGCCGCCGGCGAACCTCCAAACTTCTCGGCGATGTCGGACGACCTGCAACGCCTCCAGACCCGGATCGCCGAGGGTGACCGATCGGCCTATCCGGCGGAGGTCGCCGAACTGACGGCGATGGCTGCAGCGATCGCGGCCGCGCCGCCCGAAACCTGGGCCGGCAAGCGCGAGGCCGGTTCGCTCGTCATTTATATGCTCAGCCGCGGCGCGCTCGCTCCGGTCGTTCCGGTCGTCAAGGAAGACTCGCTCCCTGTTCCGGAGCGGGCGCTGGCCCGCGGCGCGCTCGCCTATGTCACCAACCACGAGGCCGACGCGCTCGAGCTGCTCGCCCCTGTCGATCTCTCCACGCTCGACGTCCGGCTTGCGGGACCGGTCGCTTTCGCGCGATCGGTGCTGAAGACGCGGCGCGATTCGAAAGCCGCGGTCGCCGATCTCGACTGGGCGCGGCTCGTCGCCCCGGGCGGCCTCGTCGAGGAGGCCGCCTTGCGTCGGGAGATCGCCCTGCTCGCCGAGGCGCACGACGCTCCGCGCGTCGCGTTGTTGACCCGGCAATACGCGACGCGTTTCCCCGCCTCGCTCTACGCCCCGGACTTCTTCCACGATCTTGCTCGCCGAATCGCGAGCACGGGGCTGGCCGACGATCCGGTCAATTATCGCCTCCTGTCCGACGCCGCGGCGCGCCTCCCGGCCGACGGTCGCCGAGATTTTGTGCTGACGCTCGCGCGCGCGGCCGCGCTGAACGGACGGTTCGACGCCGCCGAGGCCGCCGCCGGCGAGGCCCTTCAGCATTCGGCGGCGGGCAGCGCCGATGAAGCGCGCGGGCGCCTCTACCTCGGCGCGGGCCGGATTTTTTCCGACGCCTACGACGCGGCGGTCGCCGACCTGCAGGGCATCGCCTCCGCGAAGCTCGACCGTTCCGACGCGGCCCTGCTGGCCGCCGTGCGCAACGTCGCTGTGCAATTGCGTGCTGCGCCCGCCGCCGCATCCGTCGTATCCCAGGCGGCGGCATCGGGCGACGCCAGCAAGGACGGAGAGGCCGCGACGATTACGAAGGTCGAGGACGCGCTGCGGCGGACGGACAGTCTGGTCGCGGCGGATGGGAGCCGCGCGCCATGACCGTCGTCGCCTCCGCCGCGGCGCCCGCCGCGACCAGCTTGCAAGTCGCTCCTCACGTTCACGCGGGCGGCGCCGGCCACCACGCCTTCTCCGCCGAGGTTGACGCGCTGATGACCGGGAACGGCAACGCCCGATCGACAGATGAGGAGCGGAAGCCAACCCCTGACGATGCGGCTGACGCTCCCGCGCGTCAGACGGCCGACTTGCGCGCCGCGCTGGCGTCTTTGTCGGCCGTCCCGGCAAGCGCCGCCCCGGCGACCACGGCGGCCGGCGACTCCGATGCGGGCGCTTCGCCGTCGCGAACGTCCCTGTCGCCGAACGCCGCGCCGTCGCTCGGCTCGGCGAGCCTCGACGCGTCGGCTCCGGCGCAGGCCTCGTTGGGGCCCAAGCTTACAGCCGAGCGGTCGTATCTCGCGCCCGCCGCTTTTGCGAACTTTGCCGACGCGGACCTTCCAGCGCCGAGCCCGAATACGGCGGCTCAGGCCGATTCGCGGTCGGGAGGCGGGTCGGAAACCTCATCAGCCGGCCCCGAGACCGGCGCCGGTTCTAAATTCGACCCGCTCGTCGGGGCCGTCGTCGGGAGCGGCGACGCCCCCATCGCGGCGTCCGTCCGGGGGGACGCCGTCGCTTCCGGTGAGCCGCTCCGCGCTCCGCCAGCCGTCGCGAACGCCGGCGACGCGCCCCGCACCTCGACCGCGCAACGCTCGTCAGCCGCCGCAAGGGCGGGGATGCAGCCGCGAGCTTTCGAATCCGCCGCGGCGGTCCGCCCGCGTCCCGCACGCGAAGCCGGATCGGCGACAGCGGGCGGAACTGGGCCCGCCGCGCGTTCCGCCGGCGCCGTCTCGACGTCGGACGCTTCGAGCGGGCCGGGCGATCGGGCGCAGGATTACGTGGCCGCGGGCCGACAGACGCCGCACGCGAACGGGGCGGGCGCAGCGACGAATTTTGCCGCCGACGCGGCCTCGGTCGGCGCGCCGCCGGCGCAAACGGCCCCGGCGCCGTCCGAACCGGCGACTCAGGCGGCCGAGACGACTGGACAGACGAGCGCTCCGACGGCGCCGGCGCAAGCCGCGACACGGGTGCGGGAGATCGACCTCGATCTTTCGCCGAGCGGGATCAAGGACGCGTCGATGACGGTGCGCCTCGCAGGCGACAAACTCGGCGTCGTCATCCGGGCGGCGAGCGGCGAGACCGCGGCGACGCTCGAGGGCGCGCGCGACGCGATTGCCGAGCGGCTGGCGGCAATCGGCCAGCCGGTCAGCTCCCTCATCATCCAGCAGACGGGCGCGAACGATGCGACGGGCAAGGCGGATCCATCGGCCGGCGACGGCGACGGCGGCGCACGCGAAGGCCAGGGCGGCGATGGGGGCGATCCACGCGGGGCTCGTCGCGGCGCTTCTCGGTTCTAGCCCGGTCGTCGCCGGCTCGCTCGCCTGCGAGCGCGAGATGACGCGGGCGGCGGCTGAGAGCGGCGTCCCGCTCAACGTGCTGTTTTCGGTCGGCCTCACCGAGACCGGACACAGGGGCGAGCTCGGCCCCTACGACATGAACGTCGACGGGCGCGAGGTCCACTCCGAGACGCTTCAGGAGGCGATGGCGCGGTTTGCGGCGGCGCGGGCGCAGGGGGCGCATTTCATCGACGTCGGCTGCATGCAGATCAACGTCCATTTTCATGGGGAGCGCTTCGCCTCGCTGGCCGACATGTTTGATCCGGCGCGCAACGTCGATTATGCGGCGAATTTCCTGAAAGCGCTCAAGGTCGAAACGGGCGCCTGGACGCTGGCGGTCGCCCGCTATAACGCAGGCCCGAACAATCCGCAGGCCGAGCGAACTTACGTGTGCGCGGTCATCCGCAACATGGTCGCGAGCGGATTCGGCAGATGGACCGAAAGCGCCAGGGCGCTCTGCCGCTAAAGCGCGCTGCAATTGGGTGGAGTCCCGCTTGCGGAATGAGGGGGCAGGGACTGGCCGCGGGCCGAGGAGATAAGCGGCGTCGGTCTGCCCCGGTCACACGGCGAGCGCCTGCCGAGCGCGCGATTTCCGCCTCGTCGGCCCTCCCACCGCGCCAAGTCGCGCGAGCGCGCTCCATGATCCCGGCGACGGCGACCGGTGCGCAGGACGTGTTGAGGACCGTGACCGCGCTGACCTCCTCGGTCAGCATCAGTCGCGCCACCTGGCGGATCGTCTGGGTTTCGGAGGCGACTATCGCCGGAGCATTCACCAGATCGCCAGCGTGCAGATAGGGGCGCTCTCGGATCGTTCGCGCCTCAAGACAGATTCTCTCGTCATGTTCTGTGCTTCAGCCCCCTGAGGACCGCGCCGGTTTGCCGAAGTCGCGCCGTAGGGCTCGGACACCGAGAGGGCGGCTTGCCGACGCGGCCATCATATCGGGAGACCCGACGCCTTCGCGGCGGCGCGGACGCCGTACGACCAGCGGTCGCGCGAGAGCATTCGGCGAGCCGACCGACCAACGCGCGGCTCCGACGCCGAACGCTCATCAAATTGAGATGGATCAAATCAGCCGGTCGCCGATTCCGACAGTATCGAGACTTGGCGGGTCTGCCCTTGCGGGTTCGCAAACCTGCGGGGCCGATGGCCTGCGATCGCCGGCGCGGCGACCAGACAGCGTCGGCGGCGATGAAAGGCGGAGCGATGTCGGCGGCCTCGACGGCAAGCGAGGCCGCAGAGGGCTGTTTACGCCTCAAAGAGGCCCCGCGACAATTTGCGCATCGCCCAAAGTCGGATTAGGCATTCACGCCGCCGCCCGTCAGCGCTATTTGTCCAAGCGGAACGAACAACCAAAACGAGAAGGAGGAGGACAACCGGGGTTCGCACCCGCGCTCGCGAGTTTTGGGCGGTTTGACGACATCCGCCACAGCCTGAAAACCGCGCTAGACGTCGGCGCCCCTTAGCCAAGGGAACTAAGCTCCGTCGTGGTGAGGATGCGACAGCGGATCCTCAAGGGAACACATGACCGCAAAATATCCTGGCGTGGAGAGCGTCATCAACGGCAACGGCGCGGTAGCGGAAGTCATGAGCCGCGTCTGCGGCGGCGTGATCGGCTATCCGATCACCCCCTCGACCGAAATCTCGGAAATCTATGAGGCCTTCCGCGCCAACGGCGGAATCAACGTCTGGGGCAAGCACCCCTTCTTCTTCGAGCCGGAAGGCGAGCATTCGGCGCAGAGCGGCGCGCTCGGCGCGGCGCTCACCGGCGGCAAATACGTCTCCAACGCCTCGTCCAGCCAGGGCATCCTGTACGGGATGGAGTCCCATTACGTCACCGTCGGCAAGAAGGTCGGTGGCTTCGTCCTGCAGGTCGCGGCGCGCGTCGTCTCCAAGCACTCGCTCAACGTGATGGCGGGTCACGATGACGTCTATGCGCTGCTGCAGTCCGGCTACACCATTCTTTTCGGCAGCAACCCGCAGGAAGCGGCCGACCTCGCCGCGATCTCCTATCGGCTGAGCGCCCTGTCGCTGATCCCGGTGGTCAACGCGATGGACGGCTTCGCCACCAGCCACATGCTGTCGGAAGCGCTGATGCCTGAGCCCGAGCTTTTGCGCGAATTCCTCGGCGACCCGGCGGGCCGGATCAAATGCCCTACGGTCGCGCAGGACATGCTGTTCGGTGCCAAGGGCCGCGCCTTCCAGCTCCGCCAGTATCTCGTGCGGGTCGGCGACGGCTTTGCGCCCGAGGACCTCAGGAAGCTCCGCGACTTCCTCACCGCCAACGAGGCGGCGGTCGAGACGGACACGGCCGGCGCGCTCATCGAACCGACGCTCGCATGGGTGCCCGAGGAATTGCGCGCCCCGTGGCGGCGCCAGTGGCTGAACGCTCACGAGAAGGGCACGCGCCAGCTCGTCCCGGCGCTTGTCGACGTCCACAATCCCGGCGTCACCGGCGGCGTGCAGAACCAGCCCGACTTCCGGGCCGGCTCCGTCGACCATCGCACCCATTTCGTCAGCGAAGTCCCGCACATCGCCCGCGAGGTGATGAAGGAGTACAGCACGCTGACAGGTCGCGAATACGCGCCGATCAAGACCTACTTCTGCGACGACGCCGAATATGTAATGGTGGGCTTGGGTTCGGTCACCGACGACGTGCAGGCGGTCGCGGCGCATCTGCGCGCGGGAGGCAAGAAGGTCGGCGTCGTCTCGGTCAAGCTTTTGCAGCCGTTCCCTGAGGCCGAGGTCGTCGCCGCGCTCGCCGGCAAGAAGGCGGTTACGGTGCTTGAGCGCTCGGACGTGACCGCGCTCACCACCTCCGTCCGCGAAGCCCTGTTCAAGGCGCACGAGAACGTCGACGGCGAACGCCATCCCGGCATTCCGCCGCTCGCCAATCCGCCCAAGATCACGACCGCGATTTTCGGCCTCGGCGCGCACGACCTGCAGCCGCGCCATCTCGTCGCGGCGTTCAAGAACATGGAGACGCGCAACGCGCCGTTCGTCTATCTCGGCTCGCAGTTCTACGCCAAGAACCCGCCACCGAAGCTCGCCGAATTGCAGGCGAGGCTGAAGGCCGCCTATCCCGACACCGAGTTTATGGCGCTCGAGACCGAGCCGAACCCGGTCCTCCTGCCGAAGTCGGCGTTCCGCATCCGCTTCCATTCGGTCGGCGGCTACGGCACCATCGCGACCGGCAAGCTGCTCACCGACATTCTCGCCGGCGCGCTCGACCTGCATTCCCGGGCTGCGCCGAAATACGGATCGGAGAAGAGCGGCGCGCCGACCAACTACTACATCACGCTGAGCCCCGACCCGGTGCTGATCACCAACGCCGAGCTCGAGGACGTCGAACTCGTCGTCTCGCCCGACCATAAGGTGTTCAGCCACTCGAATCCGCTGCGCGGGCTCGCTGAAGGCGGCACGTTCATCCTCCAGTCGAACCTCGACGCCGTCGCGGTCTGGAAGGAGCTGCCGGAGCAGGCGCGCAAGACCATCCGTGACAAAAAGATCAAAGTCTTCATCATCGACGCCTTCGAAGTCGCCAAGAAGCATGCGCCGACCGCCGAACTCGAGACGCGCATGATGGGCATCGCCTTCATCGGCGCAGTTTGCGGCAGCTTCGAACGCGTCACCGAGGGCGCGACCGAAGAGGCGGTGCTGAACAAGATCCGCCAGCAGATCGCCAAGAAGTTCGGCGCCAAGGGCGGACCGGTCGTCGAAGGCAACATGGCGGTGATCCGCGACGGCCTGAAGGCGACCCGCAAGCTCGACTATGAGCAGCCCGAATTCGCCGAGGTCGAAAAGGGGACCGCGCGAAAGAGCGACCGCACGGTCGCCATTTCGGCGTCGATGTGCCGCGCTGGGCGGTCGCCCGCGCAATCGGGCTTCCTCGACGCCGAGTATTTCGACGAGGTCATGGGATCGGCGTTCCGGGACGGCACGATCGCCGAGGCGCCGGTCCTGCCGGGAACGGGACTGTTCATTCCGGCCGGCAGCGCGGCCTTCAAGGACAAGGGCCTGTTCCGCCGCAACGCGCCCGAGTTCATTGCGGACTTGTGCACCGGATGCATGGAATGCGCGCTCGTCTGCCCGGACGCCGCGATCCCGAACACGGTCCACGACATCCGCGACCTCATGATGTCGGCCATCAAACAGCTCGACATCGCCGAGAGCCAGCGCGAGGCCCTCAGACGCGAGGTCTTTCCGCTCGCCGACGCGGTCCGCGAGGTCTACCGCAACGAGAAGGAGCCGCCGCCTCTCCATGAAATCGTCCGTCAGGCGGCCGAGAAGCTCGACGTCGAGAATCCGGTCACGCGCGGCCACCTCGCGCGGCTCGCCGGCGCGCTTTCGACTTTCCCGGTCGCCAAGACGCGGCCGTTCTTCGACGCCATGGAGAAGGCCCATCCGGGGAGCGGCGGCCTGTTCTCGGCCGCGGTCGATCCGTGGAAGTGCACCGGCTGCCTCGAATGCGTCGACGTCTGCGGCCCGCACGCGCTCGTCGCGCGCGAGCAGGACGAAGCGCTCGTCGAGACGCTCGAGTCGCGCTTCGACTTCCTGAGCCGGCTGCCCAACACGCCGGCGCGCTTCATTGAAGGCGCGGTCCAGCCCGACGGCGACACCAAGCGCCTGATGCTCGACCGCAACAACTACTACGCCACCACCGGCGGCCACGGCGCCTGCCGCGGTTGCGGCGAGGTGACCGCGATCCGGCTGGTGACGGGCACGAACCACGCCATCCACGACAAGCGGCGCAAGGACAACATGCGCCAGGTCGAAGGCCTGATCGAGAAGCTCAACGCCAAGCTGCCATCGGCTGAGGACACCGAGCGCGATCCGCACCGGCGCGATCGTATCCGGGACGTGATCGCGACGCTCGAGAAGCGGCTCTACCTGCTCGAGAGCGGACCCAGAGGGCACGGGCCGGCGAGCGCGGTCATCGCCAACGCGACCGGCTGCTCGAGCGTCTACGCCTCGACCTTCCCGTTCAACCCCTACAACGACCCGTGGGTGAACAGCCTGTTCCAGGACACGCCCGCGGTCGCCAAGGGCGTGTTCGAGGGCCTGGGGGCGGAGGCGGCGGGCGACATCCGCGCGCTGCGCATCGCCGAGCTCGAACTCGGCGATGAGTACGATCCGGAGACGCACGACCGCTTCTTCCGCACCTTCAGCTGGGCCGACTTCTCGCAGGAGGAGATGGGCCAGATGCCGACCGTGATCAGCATGGGCGGCGACGGCGCGACCTACGACATCGGCTTCGGCGCGTTGTCGCGCGTGCTCAGCACCACGACTCCGATCAAGGTCGTCGTGCTCAACAGCGGGGCCTATTCGAACACCGGCGGCCAGGCCTCGACCGCGAGCCTCACAGCGCAGGACTCGGACCTCTCCCGGTTCGGCGCCGCCCACCACGGCAAGCAGGACGAGCGCAAGGAACTCGCGCTGCTCGCCGCGTTCCACCCGAACGTCTACGTGGTGCAGAGCTGCCCGGCGCTGCAGGGGCATTTCCTCAAGCATGTGGTCGAGTTTCTCAACCATAACGACTCGCCCGCCGTTCTCGACGTCTATACGCCGTGCCAGGGCGAGCAGGGGATCGCTGATCCGCTGGCCAACCGCCATGCGCGGCTCGCCGTCGAGAGCCGGATGAGTCCGGTGTTCGTGCACGATCCGCGCCGCGGCGCGAGCCTGCATGAGCGCTTCTCGCTCGAGGGAAACCCCGACGTCGACAAGGACTGGGCGATGGGCACGGTCGAGTACGTGGAGGATGGCCAGACGAAGCTGCTCGAGGTCCCGATGACCCCGGCCGACTTCGCGTTGTCCGAAGGGAGGTTCCGCAAGCAGTTCCGCCGTCTGGCCGCCGACGCCGCCGACGTTCCGATCCACGAATACATCGATCTCAGCCCCGCGGAGCGGGAGGGCAAGACGCCGTTCGTCTGGTCGATCGACGACGACAGGAAGCTGATCAAAGCGGAAGTGTCGCAGGACCTCGTCCATCTCGTGCGGGAGCGCCGGCGCAACTGGCGCAGCCTGCAGGTGCTCGCCGGCCTCGACGTCCAGAAGCTCGACAGCGATCATCACGTCGAGATGGAGGCGCTGCAGCTGCAGCTCAAGGAAGCGACGGAAGCGCGCGAGTCCTCGATCGACTCGATCGCGCGCGCCATGTCCGAGCTCGCGGCCTCCTCCAAGGCGCCGCCGATCGCGGCCTTCGCGCCGAGCGCGCCTACCGGCGCGGTGACGCGGCTGATCGGCGGGGCGCCGGCGTCGGCCCCTGCCGCGGCGCCGGTCGCTGACGTCAGCGGAGCGCCGGTGTCGCTTGCGGACGAGGACGTCGCCAAGTGCTCCAACTGCAAGACCTGCTACCAGGAGATCCCGGAGCTGTTTGAAAAGACCCGCATCGTCGTCAACGGCGAGACCAAGGAAGTCGGGCACCTCATCCCGGGCGCTCTGGCGCGCGTGAAGGTCACGCCGGAACTGAAGGCGAAGATCGCCCGCGTCGCCGCCAACTGCGATTCGGAGATCATCCATGAGTGTTGAGACGAAAACGGCCACGGACGCCGAACTCGACCGCTACCGGCAGGCCGCGAACGCCCTCGAGGCGACGCGGAGCGAGGTCGAAGAGCTCGAGCACACCGAGGCCTTCGACGTGTTCCAGAAGCAGCTTCAGCTCCTGCGCAAGCGGCTTCTGAACAGCCCGCATTCGCTTCGCCAGATGTTCGTCGACGACGGCATGCAGGCGATCGTCTGGGAGTTCAAGCAGGACGAGCTCGGCCCCGAGTTCACCAAGACGCTGTGGCGCCTGCTGTTGCGCGACGACGACATGAGCGGGCTGCTCCTGCGCTTCATCTGGAACGTGCCGCTCAAGTTCAAGCGCAAGTTCATCATTGCGATCGACAAGTATCTCTCCGACCGCTACCCGATGTTCAAGGGCCTGTCGCAGGGCTGGCCCGGGCAGAACGGCATCCCGCCCTACATCCGCTCGCCGGAGGAGCGGGCGCGCGACTTCCAGCTCGTGAACCAGGGCTATCTCGGCTACATGAACCTCGGCTACAGCGCGCGCGAGGTCGATCTGCTCGTCTGGCTCGAGACGCTGCGCGACAAGCAGTGCGAGGACCGCGCCTGCGAGTTCGGCGTGCCGAGGCCGGGCCGCGAGCCGAAGGGCGGCTGCCCGGTCAAGATCCACATCCCCGAGATGCTGCAGCTCGTCGGCACGGGCAAGTTCCGGGAAGCGCTGCGGCTGATCGAGTCGCTGAACCCGCTGCCCGACGTCACCGGCCGCGTCTGCCCGCAGGAGCTGCAGTGCCAGGGCGTGTGCACGCTGACCGGCCGGCCGCTCGAGATCGGCCAGCTCGAATGGTTCTTGCCCGAGCGCGAGAAGATCGTGCGCCCCAACGCCGATGCGGAGCGGTGGAAGAACTGGGTCAGCCCCTGGGCCAAGGCCGAGATGCCGCCGATCGCGGTGGTCGGCTCCGGGCCGGCTGGTCTCATCAACGCCTATCTCCTGTCGGCCAAGGGCTTCCCCGTCACCATATTCGAAGCGTTCCATGATCTCGGCGGCGTGCTGCGCTACGGCATCCCGGAGTTCCGGCTGCCCAACACGCTGATCGACGACGTGGTGCGCAAGATCCGGCTGCTCGGCGGGCGGTTCGTCACCAACTTCGTGGTCGGCAAGACCGCGACGCTCGAGGACCTCAAGGACAACGGCTTCTGGAGGATCTTCGTCGGCACCGGCGCGGGCCTGCCGCGCTTCATGAACGTTCCGGGCGAGCATCTGCTCGGCGTGATGTCGGCCAACGAGTTCCTGACCCGCGTCAATCTCATGCAGGCGCGGTTCGAAGACTACGACACGCCGCTCCCCGAGGTGAAGGACAAGAACGTTATCGTCATCGGCGGCGGCAACACCGCCATGGACGCGGCCCGCACCGCCAAGCGCCTCGGCGGAATCGTGACGATCGTCTATCGCCGCACGCAGGCTGAAATGCCGGCTCGCGTCGAGGAGCTGCACCACGCGCTCGAGGAAGGAATCGCGCTGAAAGTTCTGCGCTCGCCGAGCGAGTTTTTGAGCGAGAAGTCCGCGCATGTCTGCCACGCCACGCTCGAGGTGATGGAGCTCGGGCCGCCCGACGCCTCGGGTCGGCGCGCGCCGGTCGCAACCGGCAAGACCGAGACCATGCCGGTCGACCTTGTCGTCATGGCGCTCGGCAACGCCTCGAACCCGATCATCAAGAACAGCGAGCCGGACCTGAAGACGTCGAAGTGGGGGACGATCACGGTCGACGGCGGGTCGCAGAAGACGTCGCTCGAGGGCGTCTTTTCCGGCGGCGACGCGACTCGCGGCGGCGCAACCGCCGTTCTCGCGGCCGGCGACGGCCAGGCGGCGGCGCGCGAGATCGTCGGCGACATCCCGTTCTCTAAGCCTGAGATCGTGGAGATGGTCGAGAAGGCGTCCCACTATACCGACCTCGCCCAGGCGCCGCAGACCATTCTCAAGAAGGTCAACCTCGCCGAAGGCATCGTCGAGATCCGGGTGCGTTCGCCGATGATCGCCAAGTCCGCGCGGGCCGGGCAATTCGTGCGGGTGCTGCCGACGCCGAAGGGCGAGCTTATTCCGCTCACCCTGGCCGATTGGGATGCGAAGGCGGGTACGATCGACCTCGTCATTCAGGCGGTCGGCGCGAGCTCGATCGGCATCAATGCGATGGAGGTCGGCGAGGCCTTCACCGGCATCGCCGGGCCGCTCGGCCAGCCCAGCAAGCTGCATCGCTACGAGGGCGAGAAGACCGTGGTGTTCTGCGCCGGCGGCCTCGGGCTGCCGCCGGTCTATCCGATCCTGAGAAGCCACCTCAAGCTCGGCAATCACGCCACCCTCATTTCCGGCTTCCGCACCGCCGGCGCGCTCTTTTGGACGGGCGAGGGCGAGCGGGTGGACGGGCTGCAGAAGGAGTTCGGCGACCGGCTCCGGGTGATCTACGCCACCAACGACGGCACGTTCGGGGTCAAGGGCTTCGTCACCGGGCCGCTCGAGGAGCTTTTGAAGGAGAATGCGGAGGGCAAGGGCCGTAAGGTCGCGGAAGTGATCGCCATCGGGCCGCCGCTCATGATGCGCGCGATCAGCGACCTGACCAAGCCTTACGGCGTGCCGACGGTCGCGAGCCTCAACGCCATCATGGTCGACGCGACCGGAATGTGCGGCGCCTGCATGGTGCCGGTGACGATCGACGGCAAGATGGTGCGCAAGCACGCCTGCATCGATGGCCCCGAGCTCGACTCGCACATCATCGACTGGGACAAGTTTTTGCCGCGCTTCATGCAGTTCAAGGCGCAGGAAAAAGAGAGCATGGCCCGCCACCACTTGGCCTGACGCGACGCAGAGGGCGATCGAACGGCCCGGTGCAAGCCGGGCCGTTCCGCTTCTCGCGTGACTTCAAGGCCGCGCGCCGGTCTTCCCCAAAGTCTCGCGCGCCGCCGCAGGCGACGCCTTTTCGGATGGCTCAATTCGCGTTAGCGAGGCATAGCCCGAATCTGTTCGAATCGGCCGCGTTCTGATGGAGGTTTTCATGGAGCACCGGGCCTGTCGGGCGAGGCATGTGGAGGTTGACGACCTGAGAGAAGCG
>NZ_JBKQOT010000388.1:0-3600 GCF_052145395.1 Roseiarcus sp. | reverse complement strand
GTCGCCAGGACGAATACCCGTGAATGCGCTCGCGCCATTGGGCACGCAGAGTCACGCCATCGTTCCAGGCATCGGGCGAGCGCCAAATTTTGCGCTCGCCTCGGGGGAAACACGATCTGCCCATGTGACGAGGGCGACGCGTCCAGACGAGGTCAGCGCGTAACGCCCTCGTTCGATCCGCTCGAACCAACCGTAGACATTGCCCTGAAGGATTTTCGCGGCGTCGGGAGCCAGTATCCGAAGGTCCCGCGGGCGGCTCGACGTGATGGAAAGCGCGTTCGCCACGGCGAGCGCCTGCTGACGATAGGCTGTCATTTGCGGCGTCCGGGTCGAACCGCCCGCGACCGGATCCCCCTTGCGGCGACGATGCTCCTCGACGATGCGCGAACGCCGTTTGGCGTCGCGCCTCGGCTTCCATGGCGCTGGCTCCCCTAATACATCGACCCTCCGCTCCGCGGTGACGGTGAGAAGACCGAAGCCCAGATATCGGCAGAGCTTCTTCACGCGCGCGTCGTTCTCTCGGCCACGCCCCCGCTTGGAGGCGCCGACAGCAAGCCAGATCTCGTCGCAAACGGCTGTGCGATCAACAGCCTGTAGCACCAGTTCGAGCGTGAAGCTTTGCTTCAGTTCGCCGATCACGACGAGTTCGGGTGAGCCACCGGATAGGGCGACGAGATCACAGCCGCACACCTCGCCCTTGACCACCAGGCCGAGCCTCTCCAGATGCCGTTTTATCGGTAGATAGAGGTCGGTTTCCAAGGAGATGGCCTCTCAATGCGGAGTCGGACCAACTTCGCAATGCCTCGTTAACGTAGCGTGGACGACGACCGCGTCGGGGCGATTACTTCGAGAAAGAATGCTTCCATTCAAGCACGCCCAATGTCGCGCTTGCTCCGCCCCATGATGGCGCGGGATGGAACCGGATTGACGTCTGTCATCGCCTTGGCGCGTGGGTCGGGTCTCGCCCGTCAACGGCCAGCCATCAGGTGGGCCAACTTTCGTTGGCATCTGGGCGGACTTCGCGGCCACGAAGTCAATTGACTGTTGCGGACAGATTTGGAAATCGCCACGCGGGGCCGGGTTGCCCGGCATGGCGACTTATCGATCGGTCGTTCTCGCAGACCATCTCAGTGGCGTCAGCCGGCGTCGTAGAGGGTGGGACCTCGGACTCGAGCGCTGGCTGTGCAAACGACCACAAGTGCACAGGGCGGGACCAACCTCGTTCGGTTCGCCAATTTCAGACCGGCTTCAGGTTGTCCGCCGAGGACTTGCCGCTGCGCTTGTCGGCGACGATCTCGTAGGCGATCTTCTGACCTTCATTCAGGTCCCGAATTCCAGCCCGTTCGACTGCGCTGATATGGACGAACACATCAGGCCCGCCAGCGTCAGGCTGAATGAATCCGAAGCCTTTTGTTGCGTTGAACCATTTCACTGTCCCCGTCGCCATGTCGTGCTCCTCTCGAATTGACCGACCACCGTCGCGGAGCCGACTTTCATTGCCTGGCGCAGCCATAGACGATCGGCACCCGCCGGTGTGATTCGGCGGGGGCGCCCCCGTATATCACGCGGGATGCGATGGTGACATGCCGTAGGCGCCATGCCATGGACGCCACCGATTCAAATCTCTGGGACCTCCTCAAATGAACACAACCGAACTCGTCGCAAAGATCGCTGAGGCGCATAGCGTCAGCAAGGCGCAAGCTAAGTCCATCGTCGACGACATCCTGAAAGACATCGTTGACGCAGCGGCAAGCGGGGCGGAGGTGTCGCTGCCGGGGTTCGGCAAGTTCAAGGTCAAGGAAACGCTGGAGCGCGAAGGGCGCAATCCGTCGAGTGGGGAAAAGATCAAGATCGCGGCGTCGAAGAAGCTCACCTTCTCAGCAGCCAAATCGGTCAAGGACCTCTTGAACGGCTGAACTGGAACAGCGCTAAATGATTGAAGGCGACGCGGCCTCTGGTCAGGCCCGAAGCTGGTAGCCCCGGCGAGTCTTGAGATCGAGCCATTTCTTGAGCTCGATCTGTGCGACGGGCCGGGACGGGTGCAGGTCGATCCGCTCGCGCCCCGGGCTTCCTATGCGGCCCCACCGGCGCACAAGCGCCAGATCCTCAAAGAGCGTCGGCTCGATCGAGAGGACGTAAAATCGCGCCATGTTTCTGGCGCGGTCGACCCGCTCGAGCACGAGAACTTGAAGAAGGGTCGGGTTGTCCGCGTCCGTGGCCATGGACAAGCTAAGACGCAACAAAACGCTGGCGTCCAACGAATGGTTGGAATCGATAGCATCGCTCCGATTCGGTTTTCGAATCGATTGCAGATTGGAGTGGTGTCCAAACACGGATCGGCGTTGCACCCCGGACTTCATTGGTCCGAGGGCGTCAATCTATCCTGGACTGGGATTAGATCTTCGCAACGCCGTCGCATTCACTCGGCCCATCCCGGAGAGCGAAGAGCCAGCGGAAATGAACGAGAGCCTCGACGCTGCGGTCGGTCGCAAACTCCAGCGCACGCCATTGGATCGCGGGCGCCTCCGGCTTAGGCGGCGGTGAAGGCCAGGAAAGCATGGAGGGGCCCAGCATCTGCGAGAACTGCGATCTCTTGTTCGCGCCGGCGCAGCCCAGGTTGCCCTGAGAAGTGAAGGAGAGAGAGTTGGCTACCGCTGACGCCGGCCGCGCCGACAAGGGTAGGTCGCAAAGCTCCCGCGCGTTCCGCGCGCCCTTGCAGCGCGACCGCTTGGCGGTCGCAGCGCGGTGAACGCAGGAAGCTCGAGTGAGCTTGAAAACTTCGCCTGCGACCACCCGAGAGAGCGGATCCATGATCGGGTATTCCGACGAACCCCAAAAGCGCTGCCGACCTGGTGGCTCGATATCGAGACGTAAAGCGACGGCTCGATCCCGCTCCGTCGCTAAGCCCAACCTGCGGATTTACGGCGGCCGACGCTGAGAACCTCCTAGCCCGAACTTCGCGTCGCGCCGTCGGATCCGGCCCGGCGCCTCGCGGTGGTCCGCGACCTCCTCCTCAGGGACGCCCTCGTTCCCTATCTCGGCCCCGGCCTTCTCGCGCTGACCGGCTCCGCCCTGCCGGCGACGCCGGAAGCGGTCGCCGCGGCGTTGCACGCCAAGGCGCCGGCCCCGTCTCGCATTCGGACCAACATGTGGTCGGTGGCGCAGTTCATCGAGAGCCGGCGGCATCGGAAGACCCTACAGGCCTACATGGCTGACATTTTCGCGAGCCCCGTCGCTCCTAGCGCGCTCGTCCGGTTTCTAGCGGGCGCGCCGCTCCAGCTCGTGGTCAACTCTTGGTACGACGACGAATTCGCGACGGCGCTGAGGCAGGCGGGGCGGGACGATTTCGTCGAGATCCAGGGCATAACGCGCGCCAGAATCAACTACGACATCTGGACCCTCGCCTACGACGCCGCCGGCAAGCTCTGCGACGGGGCCGCGGTCGAGGCGGCGCGCACGGCGCTCTATTCCCCGCATGGCTTTCGGCGGATGCCTTTCCCGGATCAGCTTCCTGGTGCAAACCCACTCCTGTGCGAGTTTGATCCCCATGAAGTGGTGGCTGCGGTCCGAACGTTTATCAACGAACTAGCCTTTCATGCG
>NZ_JBKQOT010000387.1:0-20256 GCF_052145395.1 Roseiarcus sp. | reverse complement strand
CCTTTCAGCTCGAGCGAGCCGCCGATCCAGATCTTGCGCGCCGCGACCGGATTCGACGGGGTGAGGAACCAGGTGCAGCGCCCGCCCTCGGCCACGCGCGCGATCGGATGCATGACCCGCCCGTCGGCGATGATCATGTGGGTCCCGGCCGAGGTCGCGATGCGGGCGGCCTCGATCTTGGTGCGCATTCCGCCGCGCGACAGATCTGAAGCCGCCCCGCCCGCCATCGCCTCGATGCCTGGCGTCACCTTCTCGACCACAGGCAGCAGCCTGGCGTGAGCGTTGTCGGAGGGCGGCGAATCGTAGAGGCCGGCGACATCGGAGAGCAGAATCAGGAGATCGGCGCTCGCCATGGTGGCGACGCGCGCGGCGAGCCGGTCGTTGTCGCCGTAGCGGATCTCGCTGGTGGCGACGGTGTCGTTCTCGTTGATAATCGGGACGGCGCGCATCGCGAGAAGCCTGCCGAGCGTCGCGCGGGCGTTGAGATAGCGGCGCCGCTCCTCGGTGTCCCTGAGCGTCACCAGCACTTGCCCGGCCACGATGCCGTGCCTATGCAGCGCCTGAGACCAGGCGCTCGACAGGGCGATCTGGCCGATTGCGGCCGAGGCCTGGCTGTCCTCGAGCTTGAGCCTTCCCTTGGGCAGACCGGCGACCGTGCGCCCGAGCGCAATCGCGCCCGAGGAGACGACCGTTACGCTCGCGCCGCGAGCGTGCAGCGCCGCGATGTCCTCGGTGAGCGCGTCGAGCCACGCCTGCTTGATCGCCCCTCGCGCGGAATCGACGAGAAGCGACGAGCCGACCTTGACGACGACGTGGTGGAATCGATCGAGGGAGGGAACCTGAGCCACGGCAAAAGGCTTATGAGCGATCTTCGCGCCCGCGCGCGCGGAGAATTGCGGAAACGCCGGGGCGGCCCCGTGTAGCCCCGGCCGCCGGGGATGGCAAGGCGCGGGGCCAGCTTGCGAAAAGCAACGGCGCGATGATCCGAAAGCGATGGCCAAGCGTTGACCCCGTGAGGGCTCCCTTTTACAACCGCTCCCGTCAGAAAATGCCCCGACCTGCTGAGCCGCGGGCGATCCCCGCCCGGTCGCCGGTCGAGACAACCATTCCAACCCGAGCCGAGATCGCGAGAACGCCAGAGGACGCGACAATGCGGAATTTCGACGACCTGACCGAACGCGAGATGCTGGCGCTGGCCATCAGCAACGAGGAAGAGGACAGCCGCATCTACGCCGACTTCGCCGAAGGGCTCGTGGCCGACTATCCGGCCAGCGCCCAGGTTTTCACCGAGATGGCGGCCGAGGAGAACGGGCACCGGAGACAGCTCATCGACCTGTTCGTCTCCAAGTTCGGCCAGCACATCCCGCTGATCCGACGCCAGGACATCCACGGCTATATCCCGCAGCGGCCGATCTGGCAGCTCCGCCCGCTGAACCTCGAGTCGGTGCGCGCCTGCGCGCACGACATGGAGAAGGCCGCGGCCCGCTTCTATCGCCAGGCGATCACTCGCGCCTCCGACGCTTCGATCCGCAAGCTGCTCGGCGACCTCGCCGCGGTCGAGGACCGGCACGACAACCGGGTGGCGGTGCTCGAGCGGGAACTTTTGACGCCGACCGCCCTCCATACCGAGGAGGAGCACGAGCGGCGGCGATTCATACTCCAGATCATCCAGCCGGGCCTCGTGGGGCTTATGGACGGATCGGTGTCGACGCTCGCGCCGGTGTTCGCGGCGGCCTTCGCAACCCACAACACCTGGAACACCTTCGTGGTCGGTCTCGCCGCCTCGGTCGGCGCCGGCATCTCGATGGGCTTCGCCGAGGCGCTGGCGGACGACGGCAAGCTGTCGGGTCGCGGCGCGCCGCTGCTGCGCGGCCTCGTCTGCGGCCTGATGACGATGGCGGGCGGCATTGGCCACACCCTTCCGTTCCTCATCCCGGACTTCTACTGGGCGACCCTGATCGCGGTCTGCGTCGTGGTGATCGAGCTTCTCGCCATTTCCTGGATCCAGTGGCGCTACATGGACACGCCACCTCTGTCGGCCGCCGCCAAGGTGATGGTGGGCGGGGCGCTGGTGTTCGCGGCCGGCGTGCTGATCGGGGTGAGCTAGCGGGATTGCCTCGGACTATTTAACCATTTTTAATGGTAAGTATCTCGACGATCGCGTCATCGCCGCTCTTTGGATTTCCCGGACCCTGCGCGGGCCGGCTTCGCCACTCCACGACTCGATAGGCCGCCAGACGAAAACAGGCTGCGTTCGCGTGGGTGGCGGGGTCAAGCCCGCCCATGACGATCCGGCTACGACGGGCGGTTATCAGCGGACCGGCGTTAGGACGCCCGTCTTCCGACCGCTATGGAGTTCGGCGACCGCCGTCGTCACGACTGGTGGCCGCCGGTGAAGGGCACGAAGGGAACGACCGCGCCGCCGTAGATGTCGGAGCGGACGACCGAAACCCGCCCGTCGGATGCGGTCTCTTTGGTCGCCTTGATCACGTGCTGCGCCCCGGGCGGCCCGACCGGAATGACCATGATCCCGTTCGGGGTGAGCTGCTGCAGGAGCGGGGGCGGGATGTGGTCGATGCCGCAGGTGACGATAACCTTGTCGAACGGCGCGTGCTCCTCCCAGCCGTAATAGCCGTCAGCGTTGCGGGTGCGGATGACGCGATATTCGGAATAGCCTTCGCCGATCAGGCGGTCGTAGAGCGCCCGCGTGCGGGCGGCGAGCGGCGGGATGATCTCGATCGAAAACACGTTCGGCGTGAGGTTCGAAAGATAGGCCGACTGGTAGCCCGAGCCGGTGCCGATCTCGAGCACTTTGTGGCCGCGCTGGATCGCCAGCGTGTTCGTCATCCGCGCGACCGTATGCGGGCCGGTGATGGTGACGCCGAAGCCGATGTTGAGGTGATGCCACTCGTAGGCGCGGTCGAGGTTCTCCGCCCCGACGAATCGTTCCCGCGGCGTGAGCAGATAGGCGCGGATGTCGGCCTCGTCCCAGACGTCGCGATGCGCGAGAAGCTGCTGCAGCCGGTCCCAGCGCTGGCCCAAATAATTCGGGTCCTCGCCGCGGTTCTTCGCCATCCATTCGACGAACGCCTCGCGGGTCGCGCGCGGCGGCGAGGCGCCCCAGTCGTAAGGCGTCGGCACGTTGGCGAGAGCGGGCGCGGAAAAGGCCGCGGCGGCGCCGGCGAGAAATGCGCGTCTGGTGAAATCTGACTTCATCGGCGCCATTGTGGCGCGCGAAGGCGGCCGGCGGTCAAGCGCTGAGGTTCGCTGTGTCCCAGCCTGGCGCGTCCCCTTCTCCTGTTCGGGAGAAGAAGGTCGGCGCTCAGCGAATCTGGGAGACGGAGCCTCTCATGTCTGATCCAGGTCACGGCCCCATGCTTCGCAAGATCGTCCTCGCCCTGCTCCTCCTCGCCGCGCTGCCGTCGCTTGCCGACGACGCGGCGACGCGGCCGGCCGCCTGGGGCAGCCCGTCGGCAAACGGGGGGAAATGCTGCGCGAGCCTCAGCGAGGTGCGCGAAAACATCGACCGCATCGACCGCGACCTCGTCCGCCTGATGGCCGAGCGGCAGCAATACGTAGGCGAAGCGGGGCGGTTCAAGAAGGACCCCGCCGCCGTCAGCGACCCAAAGCGGGTCGACGCCGTCATCGCTAAGGTCCGCGCCGACGCTGCGGCGCAAAACCTCGATCCGACCGTTGCGGAAAAGACCTTCCGCGCCATGATCGCGGCCTTCGAGGATTTCGAGCGCGCCGAATGGACGGCGCGGCAGGCTCAGCCGGGGAGGTGATATCAGGAGGGAGTGGGTCTCGCGCTCCCCGGGGCGGCGAGACGCCACCCCTCCCATGGGCCACAACCTATGCGGGCTCTACTCGCCGCTCCCGAAAGTCCCGTGCCGGCCCGCGCCGCCGGCGAATCGAGCCGGGCCTTCGGTCGCCTCGCCGCTCGCAAGCGTCGCGAGGCCCTTCGCGACCTCGTTGGCGGCGGCGGCCTCGCCACTCAGGTCCCATTGCTCGATCGCCGACAGCCGGTCGTTGCGCATCGCGTTCTGGGGAAAGGCGCTGAGACTATGGGCGAGCGCCAGAGCGCGCGAAAGCGCTTCGCCGTCTTCCGTCACCTCGTTGACGAGGCCGATGCGGTGCGCCTCCTCGGCGCCGACCGCCCGGCCGGTGAGGATGAGCTCCATCGCCCGGCCGTGCCCGACGATGCGCGGCAGGCGGATCGTGCCGAGGTCGATGAGCGGCACGCCGAAGCGGCGGTTGAAGACGCCGAACACCGCCGAGCGAGCCGCGATCCTCAGATCGCACCAGAGCGCGAGCTCCGTGCCGCCCGCGACCGCCGGTCCCTCGATCGCCGCGATCACCGGCTTGGCGAGTTTGAGCCGCGTCGGCCCCATCGGGCCGAAGTCGCCATCCTTCTCGAACCGCCCCGTCTCGCCCGCGGCCAGCGCCTTGAGGTCGGCGCCGGCGCAGAACGCGCCGCCTGCGCCCGTCAGCACCGCGACGTCCGCATTCGGATCGGCGTCGAACCGCTTGAACGCTTCGTACAGCGCCCGCGCGGTGATGAGGTCGACGGCGTTGCGGCGCTCCGGCCGCTCGATCGTCACGACCGCCGCCCGTCCTTCGGCGCGAACAACAACGGTGGGGTTCATACGCGCGATCCGATCAACAAGCGTCTGGCTGCGCCGTCTTCATATCAGATCGCGCGCCGCAAAAAGAGAGGCGGCAGTTTCCTGCCGCCTCATGACTGCTCCCCCTTGCTCGGACGCGCCCGGCCAGGTCCTTTACGCGGCGGTGATTTTGCCCCGTCGCAGCGCCAAGGCGCCGATGGCGCCGAAGCCTGCCAGCAGCATCGCCCATGTCGCCGGCTCCGGAGCCGCGTATGACTCGGTCAGCCGGACATTGTCGAAATCGCCCTGTCCGCCGGACGAGCCGAGCAGGATGGTGAGCGGCTGCCCGTTGTCGCCGGCCAGCGCGGTGTAGGTGGCGGTCCAATCGCTCCAAGTCCCCGGGCCAGCGTTGACGCCGACAGCGGTGGCCACGACGGTCGAGCCGATTTCGAGTTGAACAACGCCCGTCATAGGCCAATCGGTGCGCTGCATCACGTCGACCTGGAGCGTGTAGGTCGTTCCCGCGATGGCCTCGCCGACGGTCTGGTAGATTTCGCCCGCGTTGACCCATGCGAGGACGTCGCCGTCGATGGCGGACGGGTTGCCTTTGTAGCCGCCGACGATCCATTGACCCGCGTTACCCTCGGTTTTCCATCCGGGGATGGCGCCCCCTTCGCTGTATTCGCACGTGCCGCCGCACCAGTTCGACAGGCCGCCCGTCGGCAGGATTTCGAACGAGGAGTTGGCAACCGCAATCGGGCGGGTGTGAGGGGGATCAGGCGGACCCGCGGGGTCTCCTGACGCGGTCAGCTGGACATTATCGAAATCGCCCTGGGCGCCGGACGAACTGAGCAGAATGGTGAGCGGCTCACCATTGTCCGCGGCAAGCGCAGTGTAGGTGGCGGTCAAATCGCTCCAAGCGCCCGGGCCGTCATCGACGCCGATGGCGGTGGCCACGACGTTCGAGCCGACTTCGAGTTGAACAAGACCCGTTGCCGGTGTGTCGGTCCGGTCCAGCACGTCGACCTGGAGTGTGTAGGTCGTTCCCGCGATGGCGCTGCCGACGGTCTGGTAGATCGCGCCGCCGTTGGACCAGGCGAGAGCATTGCCGTCGATGGCGGGCGGGTTGCCGTTATAGCCCCCAGGGATCCATTCACCCGTGCTGGGGCTGGTCGTGACCCATCCGGGGATGCCGGTCCCGCCGCTATAGGCGCACGCGCCGCCGCACGCATACGGCAGGCCGCCCGTCGGCAGGATTTCGAACGAGGAGTTTGCAACCGCGATCGGGTAGGCGCGAGCCGGCGAGGCTACGAACGCCATACCCGCCATCGCGATCGCCGTCGCGCCTGCCGGAATCGACTTTGTCATCATGATAATCCCCCGCCTGTTCCCCTGTGCATCTGATATAAACTGGGCCGCCCCGCTCCGAGATCGCTCCACCTTCTGAAATGCACTAGCTTCAAGGCCACACCCCTGAGTGAATCATGTTAACATAGCGTTGCGTAATTGTGCAAGCCTCTTCAGCTTTCTCGGCGCCTGCGGCCGCCGCGCGCCCCGCCGGGCGCGCTCCGCTTGACCCTCCGCCCCTCGTCGGGCAAGGCAGGCGCCGCTCTGCAATCCAACGGCTTCGGATGACCTCCCCCACGCCGCCGCCGGACGCCGACGAGGCGCCGGGCGGGCTTCTCACGACGCTCGCGCACCGTCCCCGCCTTCTCGCAGGGGCGGCGATCGTGGTCGTGACCTATCTCGTCCTCATGTTCGCGCCGGTGGCCGCGCGGGAATCGACCCGCATGCTTGTCGCCTGGAACGCCGGGTGCTGGGCCTATCTCGCCCTCATTACTGCGATGATGCTCAGGCCAACCGCCGACCCGCGTGTGGAGGCCCGCCCCGAGGACGAGAACCAGTGGGCGCTCCTGCTCCTTGGGGTCGTCGCGTCCTGTGCGGCACTGGCGGCGATCATCTGGGAGCTGGGCCCGGTGAAGACCATGGAGGGTCTCGCCAAGGCCGAGCACCTCGCGCTCGTCACCCTGAGCATTCTGAGTGCCTGGACCTTCATCCAGGTCCTGTTCGCGATTCATTACGCGGGCGTCTATTTCGGCGCGGTCGCCGACGGCGAGCCCGGCGGGCTCGAGTTTCCCGGCAAGCCCAAGCCCGGCTGGACCGAGTTCGTCTATCAGGCCTTCGTCGTCGGCTGCACCTTCGCCAGCTCCGACACCAATGTGACCTCGACCCGCATGCGCCGCATCTGCGTCATCCAGGGCGTTGTCGGATTCTTCTTCAACACCATCATCCTCGCCCTCGCCATCAACATCGCCGCCGGGTTCTTCTGACGCCGAGCCGCCGAACGGACTGAACGCCCATGACCGAATCCTCCGTTCCGACCCGCGTGCGCGCAACCCTGCCGCGCGGGCTCGTCGACCGCGCCCCCGCCGACATCGCCGCCGCCGATGCGATGATGGCCAAGATCCGCAGCGTTTACGCGCTCTATGGCTTCGAGGCGGTCGAGACGCCGTTCATCGAATACACCGAGGCCTTGGGAAAGTTCCTGCCCGACCAGGATCGGCCGAACGAGGGCGTGTTCTCGTTTAAGGACGACGACGAGCAGTGGCTGTCGCTCCGCTACGACCTGACCGCGCCGCTCGCCCGCTACGTGGCCGAGAATTTTGACAAGCTTGCAAAACCCTATCGGAGCTATCGGGCGGGGTGGGTGTTCCGCAACGAGAAGCCGGGGCCGGGGCGCTACCGTCAGTTCATGCAGTTCGACGCCGACACGGTCGGCGCGGCGAGCGTCGCAGCCGACGCGGAAATCTGCATGATGGCCGCCGACTGCCTGGAGGCGCTCGGCATCAAGCGCGGCGACTATGTCGTCAAGGTCAACAACCGCAAGGTTCTGGACGGGGTGATGGAGGCGATCGGCCTCGGCGGCGCCAACAACGCGGGCCGGCGGCTGACGGTTCTGAGGGCAATGGATAAGTACGACCGATTGGGCGCCGACGGAGTTCGCGCTCTGCTTGGTCGAGGCCGGAAGGATGAAAGTGGGGATTTCACAAAAGGTGCGGACCTAGGTGAGCAACAAATTGAACCGCTCCTGCAACTACTAAATTTCGGCACGACGTTCGATCTCATCCAACGGCAAGAGTTTGATAGCGTTGATGTTAGCTTTCCGAATCCATTCCTGACTCCGCCGTCGGAGTGGAACCCCGATGCCTACGGGGATCCCGAGCGAATGCGCCGCAAGGCACAAGCTCTCCAAGTGGTCAATCCACAGAACCGGCGTTACGATTGGAGCTTCGGCTTCGAGATTTTGGGGGAGCTAAGCCTTCTTTTCGAGATGAACCAGACATTGGCCGCTGGGATACGAGAACTCGCGGAGATCGAGGCCACGTTTCAGGCAACCGGGTTCACCGCAACCTTGGGAGCTGAAGACTTCGTTGAACGAGTTCGCATCGACCCTTCCGTCGTCCGCGGCCTCGAATATTACACCGGGCCCGTCTTCGAGGCGGAGCTGACCTTCGAGGTCAAGGACGAAGCGGGCCGCCCGGTGCGGTTCGGCTCGGTCGGCGGCGGAGGGCGCTACGATGGCCTCGTCGCCCGCTTCCGCGAGGAGCCCGTGCCGGCGACCGGCTTCTCGGTCGGCGTGTCGCGCCTGCTCGCGGCGCTCCGCGCGATCGACAGCCCGATCGTCGCGGCGGCGAAGGCGGACGGTCCGGTGGTCGTGCTTGCCCTCGACCGCGACGAAAAGTCGATGGCGAACACCCAGCGCCTCGTGGCAGCCCTGCGCGGCGCTGGCATCGCCGCCGAAATGTACCTCGGCTCGGCCGGCATGAACGCCCAGCTCAAATATGCCGACAAGCGCAAGAGCCGGGTCGCGGTGATCCAGGGCTCGAACGAACGCGACGCGCCGGGCGGCCCGCAGGTCGCGATCCGCGACCTGAAGCTCGGCGCCGAGCTCGCCAAGAGCACGAAGGACCGCGCCGATTATCTGGAGCTCCGCCAGCGCGCCCAGTTCACGGCCCCCGAGGCGGAGCTGGTCGAGCGGGTGCGGGAGGTGCTGGCGCGGCCGTAGACGCCCGGCCGCGAATCTGCCGCGCAGGTTTCACCACCAAGAACACCAAAGAAACCCGAAGCCACCTTCGAGACCCTTCGTGTTCTCCGTGGTGAACCCGGCCAGCGCACCAGCCTCACGGCCCCGCGCATTCGAACGACGCCGCGCTCTCCGGGTCGCCGCTCTTGTAACGGGCGTAGGTCGGCCAGGGGCAGAGCGGGCGGGTGCGGGTCAGGCTCCAGGATGCCGGGATTTCCTTGTTGTCCGGGTCGACGGTCGCGATGATCCGATCGGGCGCCTTGCCCTTCTCGACCCAGTCGGTCAGCGCCGTGAGCGCATCGAACCGGTCGAGCGCGACGCCGCCCTCGCAGTGGGTCATGCCGGGGACCGCGAAGAGGCGCACCGAATCGGCCGCCCTGCCGCCCATATTCGCATCGAGCTTCTGCCACCAGCGAATCGTGTCGTCGATCGAGAACACCGGGTCCGCCTGGCCGTGATAGATGATCATCTTGCGGCCCTTCTCGCGGAAGGCCGCAAGCTTCGGATTGTCGACGTCCGGCGGGGTCATGAACGCCATCGCCGATTCCGGATAGCCGTCCGTCGTCGCGGAGATCTTCGGCACGTCCTTGTCGAAGTCGAAGGCGAGCAGCCCCTTCATCAGCGCGTCGTTCGTGCCGGCGATCGCGGTCGGCGGGGTGGTGAACACGTAGTCGAGCGAGGCCGCGCCCATGACGGCGATGATGGGAAAGTTATGCCACGGCGGGATCGGGCTCTCGACCTTCCACAGGCGCCAGTTGCCCGTTCCGACGCCCCCGTCCACCGGCCAGTCGGAATAGAGCGCCTCGCCCCTGGAATTCACCGGCCCGGAAAAGCTCGCCTTCAGTGCGTCGACCTTGGCCTTGGGCAGGCAATTCGCGGTCGCGCCTTAGGGGCAGACGAGGGTGTAGAAGGAGAAAACCGTCTGGCAGGGGGGGAGTTTGGCGGTGAGGCCGTCCTCGATCCCGTCGAGCTTGTCGCAGGCCGCCGTGATCTTGCGCGACATGAGCGCGGCGTCCTCCGCCGTGATCGACTTGCGGATGTCCGGGTCGGCCTTGACGAAGCTTTGGGCGTCCCAGGCGTGCTGGAGAGCGGCGCGGGGCAAGTCGAAGCCGGGGTTCCCGGCGAGAAAGCCGTCGTATTCAGCCGGCATGCGCGAGGCCGCGACCATGGCGTGGCGGCCGCCGTTCGAGCAGCCGCCGTAATAGGAGAAGTCGGGCCTGCGGCCGTATTGCGCCTCAATGATCGCCTTGGCGATCGGCGCCAGCCTCATGTCGGCCGCGTAGCCGTAGTCGCGCCGCGCCTCAGGATCGAGACCGAAGGCGACGCCCGCGGCCAGGCCGAGGGAGGCGTTGGCCGGATCGGCACCCGGATGGCCGCTGTCGGAAGAGAGCACGGCGAATCCGCGCGCCAACGCCGGAACGCCGCCCGAGGCGTGCGTCCCGGAAATGTCGCCGACCGCGGGCCTTACGTCGCCGTCCGAGCCGCCGTTGCCCTGGTGCAGAAAGCGCCCGTTCCATTCGGCCGGCAGGCGCATCTCGAAGCGGATGGCGTAATGCCTGCCGTCGCTCCCGGTGCGGTCGCCCACCCGGGCTCTGAGAACGCAATGCTCCGGCAGGCCCGCGCCCGCCGGCTGCAGGGTCGCCGCCTCGACGACGAGGCCGGGAATCGCGAGTTTCTCGACGGTCGCAGTCGAGCAGGCCTCGCTCGCCGCTGCCCCGCCGACGGGCAACGCCAGCGCGAAAAGCGGCGCGACAACCGGGGGTAAGCGAATCCAGCGCAGAATTCGCAACGTCATGGCGAAACCTCCCCATCTCGCAGCCGCACGTCCTCTCCCCCTCGCGCAGGGCGAGCGGGCGAAATCACCCGTACGGCGTCCCGTCCTTGTGGACGAAGCGCCATTTTCCCTCCACGACCTCGGCGACGATGTCGTCGTCGGGATAGCTCGCCGCGTCGCCGGGCGTGCGGTCACCGATCTCGAGATAGACGACGCCCTCGTCCGTTTCGTTGACGAGATGATGGGCGTCGCCGGTCCCCGCCTTGAAGCCCGCGCACATGCCGGGTTTGAGGCCCATGCGGCCTGCGTCGGTGATGAGGGTTGGGCGGCCCTCAAGGATGTAGACGACCTCGTCCTGCTTGAGGTGGGCGTGGCGCAGCGCCGACTCGCCGCCCGGCGCAAGACGGGTCAGATTGACCCCGAAATTCGTCAGGCCGAACAGGTCGCCGAGCGGGCGCTTGTCGCGCTTGAGCATGCGCGAGAAGAAGGGTTCTGGATAGTTCGACGACCTCGCGCGCGGCGGCGCCTCCGCGGCGACGAGGGCGACAGGACGGGACTTCTCATCGGACATGGGCGAGCCTCCGCCGCCACTATAGATCGCGGCGGCCGCGCGCCGGAAGCGCGGAGGCCTCAGCTCCTCGGCGCCCACTCGAGCTCTGGCCCGACCGGGACGATACGGGTCGGGTTGAGGCTCTTGATCGAATAGTAGCCGCGCTTGATGTGGTCGAGAATGAAGGTGTGGCGGAAGGCCGGGATCGCGATGAGACGCTTGAGATACGCGCTGAGATTGGGATATTCGGCGATCCGTCTCAGGTTGCACTTGAACTGCCCGAAATAGGCGGCGTCGAAGCGGGCGAGGGTCACGAAGGCGCGGATGTCGGTCTCCGTCAGCCGCGCGCCGAACAGATAGGGACCCGCCGCGAGCCGGCGCTCGAGCTGATCGAGCATGGCGAAAACGGCCGCAAAAGCGTCCTCGTAAGCCGCCTGGGTGGTGGCGAAGCCGGCGCGATAGACGCCGTTGTTGAGCGCCGGATAGATCGCCTCGTTCAGCGCGTCGATCTCGACGCGCAGGTCCTCGGGATAGAGGTCGACCGTGTCGTCGGCGAGCGCGCCGAAGCCCGAGTTGAAAATCCTGAGGAGGTCGGCGGACTCGTTGTTGACGATGGTCTTCCGGTCCTTGTCCCACAGCGCCGGCACGGTGGCGCGGCCGGTGAAATGAGGGTCGGCCTTGGTATAGATCTCGTGGAGGTAGGTCGCGCCGTTGAGCGTGTCGCGGTTTGCGCCGGGGTCATCGCCGAAGCGCCAGCCCTCGTCGGTGAGCACCGGCTCGACGATGGCGACCGAGACCACGTCTTCCAGCTTTTTCAGCCTGCGGGAGATCAGGACGCGCGTCGCCCACGGGCAGACGAGGGCGGCATAGAGATGATAGCGGCCGGACTCGGCGCGGAAGCCTGCGTCGCCTGTAGGTCCGGCCGAGCCGTCGGGCGTGACCCAGGAACGGAAGCTCGAGATCTGCCGGACGAAGCCGCCCTTGGCGTCGGTCGCCTGGACTGGCTGCCAGGCCGCGGTCCATTTTCCGTCGACGAGCATCGCCAGCTACTGCGCGGCCACGGTCGTCGCCTTGGCGCGAATGCTGTCGCCGAGCTTCTTGCGGTCGAGCGCGGCCTCGCCCCCGGAGGTGGCGTGATACAGTTCAAGCGCCTCGAACTCGTCGTCCTTCGGCGGCGTGATCGCGAGGTCGGTGTAGGCGTAGCGGTCCGGCGCTTCGAGGACCTCCTTGAGGATGCCGCGCGACCGCAGAAAGAAACGGAGGTACTTCGCCGCCTTGATCGCCGTCCCGCCCCAGTAGCGCGGATAGAAGATGAGAGGCGATTCGAGCGGCAGGCCGTGCCTTCGGTCGCGCCTCGACTTGAGCCTGAGCGCGCCGCCTTCGAGCGGGTGCACGCCCTCATGGTCGATCATCAGCTTGAACCACATGATCGTGCTCAGGATCTGCTTCGGCCGGCCGTTCGGGATCGCGGCCGCGCGCCTCAGGATCGTGCGGAGGTGCTCGGGGGTATAGAAGGCGTCCCAGGCCGCCCGATACGCCTCCTCCCACTCCTTGTCAGACATCTTGCCGTGGTGGGAAACCCGGTGGTTGAGGTCGTACTTGTTGATGTCCGGGTCCATCCACACCCCCTTCTTCAAAAGGGTCCGGTGGTCCTCGGAACCCGGCAGGGGCGTAAGGAAGAAGAACTCGAGAATGTCGAGCGGCAGCTCGCGCTTGATGATCTCGATGTCGCGGAGGATCGACTCCTTGGTGTCGGCGGGAAAACCGAGGATGTAGCCGGCGAAGGTGATCGCGCCGTGGGCGCGCCATTTCTGCAGCATTTCGCGGTATTCGGTGATCTTGTTCTGTCGCTTCTTGGCGGCAATCAGGTTGTCCGGATTGATGTTCTCGAGGCCGATGAACACCCGCTTCGCCCCGGCCTTGGTCGCCTTCTCGATGAAGTTCGGGATCTTGTGGCAGAGCGTGTCGACCTGGATGGTGAGGCCGACATGGATGTCCTCTTTCTTGAGCTCGATCACCCGGTCGAGCAGGATCTCCCAGTCGCTGTTGCGGGCGAAATTGTCGTCGGTGATGAAGAACCGGTCGATGCCCTGTTCCCTGTTCGCCCGGATGATCTTTTCCAGATCATCGGGAGTTCGGAAGCGGCTCTTGCGGCCTTGCACGTTGATGATAGTGCAGAACGAACACTGGTAGGGGCAGCCGCGGCCGAGGTCGATGCTGGAATAGGTGCCAGAGGTGCGCTCCACATGCTTGCGCGGCAGGATCGGGGCGGGCGCGCCCTCGAGCGAGGGTAGCTGGTCCATGTAGTTGTAGAGCGGCTTGAGCTCGTCGTTCCAGGCGTCGCGCAGCACGACGTCGAGCCGCCCCTCCTCGGCCTCTCCCGCGAACAGCGCGATTCCAAGCGCCTGCGCCTCCTTCAGTTCGGCGGGCAATTCCGGCAGCATGGCGAGGCAGCCTGAGACATGAAAGCCTCCGATGCAGACCGGGACCCCCTCGGCGCGAAACCGCCGGGCGATGTCGAGCGCACGCGGATACTGGTTCGACTGCACGCCGACGATGCCGACCAGCGCCCGACCGCCGCGCTTCTTCAGGTCGCGGATGATGGTGGCCGGAAGGACGCGCCGGTTGGTCTCGTCGTAGGTTTCGATCGCGAAATCGACGCCGGGTCCGAGCACTTCGCGGTTGCGCGCGTCCTCGGCGAGGCTGTTCATGCAAGCAAGAGTGTTGGACGGCAGCGCGGAGCGATACCACTGAATGGGATAGCCCCGGTCGTCGTAGTGAGTCGGCTTGATCAGAACAAAGATGAAGCCGGAATCACTCTTGGACGAACGAGGCGCCGTTGTGTTCTGATCGGCGACCATCAAGACCCTCAGCCACGAATAAAAGAACAACTGACCGGTAACATAGTCACTCGAGGTGGGCAAATCGTCGAGGCGACCGACCGACCGATCAAGTTTAAATCTCACAACGGCGGGACGAGGCCGTCCTTGCCGACGAGAATGCGAACCGCGTCGATCGTCCCGTCGTTCTCCCGGAGCCCGCGTGCGACGACCGCCGCCCCGGCCTTGAGATCGGCTGGCGCGCCCGGCGCGAATGACACGATCGGAGTCTTGGGATCGACCGCGATCACCTGTTGGCCCCCGTTGTAGGCGACGGTGAGGTTCGCGCCGGCGACGCCGTCGACGCGCGCGGCGACCGCGCCGTTGGTCATGGTGCTGCCCGGCGCGAGGTCGAACGACCGGTGGCCCTCGCCTGTCCCGCGCATCGCCTCGGGAAAGACATGCACCTCCATGGCCTTGAGCGTTCCGTCGTCGCCCGGCAGCGCCGCGACGCCGATGAACGCGCCCGGCTTGACGTCCGCGAGCGCGGCGGCAAGGACGAGCGTGACCGTCGTCTTGTCCGACAGTTTGATCGCCTGGTCCTTGCCGTCGCGGGTCCGTACGACGAGGCTCGCGGCGTCCGGAGAAACGCGCTCGATCGTCGCGCGGGCGACGGCGACGGGCGGGGTTTGGGCGCCGGCTGGAATCGCAGAAAACGGAATGAGGACGAGAAGCGCGGCGCGAAGCGACGTCATGGCGGCCTCCGGGCCGTTATCGTGCGTTCCGATGTACCGGAAAGACGGCGGGCGGGCAAACGCTTCCGGCCCGGTCCGTCCTCACATTCCGTTGTGCCCGTTCTGCGTCTCGATGCGGAACGGATGGGCGGGATAGACGCCGAGGATGCGGACCTCGCGAGAGAAGAACGTGAGTTCCTCCAGCGCCCGCGCGAGCGGCGGGTCCTCGGGATGTCCGTCGACGTCGGCGAGGAATTGGGTGGCGGCGAATTCGCCCTCGACCATGTAGCTCTCGAGCTTGGTCATGTTGACGCCGTTGGTGGCGAAGCCGCCGAGCGCCTTGTAGAGTGCGGCCGGCACGTTGCGCACCCGGAAGACAAAGGTCGTGACGACCGGCCCGTTTCCCGGGGGCGCCCGATGCTCGCTCTTCGACAGCACGACGAAGCGGGTGGTGTTGTGCTTTTCGTCCTCCACGTCGCTGATCAGCGTCTTCAGGCCGTAAATCCGGCCCGCAAGCTCGGTGGCGAGCGAGGCGCGGCTCTTGTCGCCCCATTCCGCCACCTCCCGCGCCGAGCCGGCCGTGTCGCTCGCGACCACCGGCTTGAGCTTGTGGCGGCGGATGATGTTGCGGCACTGGCCGAGCGCGTGGACGTGGCTGTGGACGACCTTCAGGTCCTCGATCCGCGCGCCGGGTACGGCGAGGAGCTGGAAATGGATCGGCAGGAAGGTCTCGCCGACGATGTGCAGGCCGGAGGCGGGCAGAAGGGCGTGGATGTCCGCCACCCGGCCGGCGATGGAATTCTCGATCGGAATCATGCCGAGGTCGGCCGAACCGTCCTGCAGCGCGGAGAAGGCGTCCTCGAAGGTCGGGCACGGGATCGGCGCGAAGTCGGGAAAATTCTCGACGCAGGCGATGTGGGAATTGGCCCCGGGCTCGCCCTGGTAGGCGATCGAACGCGTCTCGGTCATCCCTCAGTCCTCTTGGCGAGCATTGCGCGCGCCCGCTCCAGATCCTCGGCGGTGTCGACGCCGAGCGGCGGCGAATCGACGATGGCGATGTCGATGCGCATGCCCGCTTCGAGCGCCCTCAGCTGCTCGAGCCGCTCGCGCCGCTCGAGCGGAGACGGCGGCAAAGCGACGAATCGGGCCAATGCGCTGCGGCGGTACGCGTAGAGGCCGATGTGGTGCAGAAGCTCGCCTTCTCCCCAGGGCGCGCGGGCGCGGGTGAAATAGAGCGCTCTCAGCCGCCGGGGCGCGATCTCCGTCCCGACCGCCTTGACGACGTTGGGGTCGTCCTTCTCCTCCGCCCGGACGATCGCGGTCGCGAGCGTCGCAATGTCAACCGCGGGGTCGTCGAGCGGCGCAAGGCAGGCCCGCACCGCCCCCCGCTCGATCGTCGGCAGATCGCCCTGGACGTTGACGACGACGTCGTAGGCGCCTTCGGGATCGATGGCGCCGACCGCCTCGAATATGCGGTCGGAGCCCGATGGGTGGTCGGCGCGGGTCATGACGCTCTGACCGCCCGCCGCTTCGACGGCGGACGCGACGCGCTCGTCGTCAGTCGCGACCACGACCGGGCCGACCCCGGCTTCGATCGCGCGCCGCCAGACGTGGACGATCATCGGCTCGCCGCCGATGTCGGCGAGCGGCTTGCCCGGCAGCCGGATCGAAGCCATGCGCGCGGGAACGAGAACGACGGGTCTGGTCATGAGATCGGGGAAGGGCGGGACCTTTGGCGAAGAGCGGGCTTATACGTGTTGCCAACGCAGCGGCAAAGCGGCTAATCAACGCACGGGTCCGGGCGCGCCCGCTCGGGACGATGTGCAATTTCAGTCGACGAAGGCCGCCCCACGGATGACCGCCGAAAATTTCAACCGGACCATGCTGGCCCTGTTCGGAGCGCTCGTGTTCCTCGGGCTGATCATGGAGTACACCAGCTTCGTGTTCGCGCCGCAGGTCTTGAAGGTTCCCGGATTCGCGCTGCCGGGTTCGGCCGAAGCGCCCGCCGCCGCCGCGGCGCCGGAGGCGCCGAAGGAGGTTCCGCTCCCCGAACTGCTAGCCAAGGCCGACGCCAAGAAAGGCGAGGCCGACTCCAAGATCTGCGCCACGTGTCATAACTTCGATAAAGGCGGAGCGGCAAAGGTGGGCCCGGATTTGTGGGGCGTGGTCGGGCGTCCGATCGCCTCCGCCCCGGGCTTCTCCTACTCCGACGCCGTCAAGGGCCTCGGGGGAGATTGGAGCTATGAGAAGCTCGATCACTGGATCGCCAATCCGAAGGGGATGGCCGCCGGGACCAAGATGGCCTTCGCTGGCGAGAAGGAACCGCAAAAGCGCGCCGACATCCTCGCGTATCTGCAATCCCTGTCGGATCAGCCGGTTCCGTTCCCGAAGTGATGCGCGAGGCCGGCGGCCTTTTTCGCCGCCGCCAGACGTCCCAGCGCCGTAGAGCCGCGATGAACCTGGACGAGACCCCACAGCCGCTAACGCTCACCCGGGACGACGCGGCGGAGGAAGAGGCCTTGCCCATCGTTACGGCGGGGCTCAGCGCCCACAGCGCTGAACTCGGGCTGCCGGGCGACTGGACGCCTCGTTGGATCGTTGGCCGGGACGCGAAGGGCGCTATCCGGGCGGGGCTACGCTATCTCACCGCATTCGATTGGCTGTTTGTTCACCTGCTTTGGGTCGATGCGTCCTACCGGTTTCACGGTGTCGGCTCTCGTCTCCTGGCGGAGGCCGAGGCGGCCGCGTGTGAGAAAGGGTGTCGGGGCGTCTATCTTGACACGTTCACGTTCCAGGCCCCGAAATTCTACGAACGACACGGGTATCGGGAGTTCGGCCGGCTCGACGACTTTCCGCGCGGCCATTCCCGGATCTGGCTGGCGAAGCGATTTTAGCCGTTCGGGGCGGAAGTCGTTTCTTTGGCTTGTGCAGGCGCGGGTTGCGGCGCCAACCTGAGAATGAATCCTACGGTCAGGGAGAGAAACGTGGATCTCGGAGTTAGCGACAAAGTCCGCCCGCTCATCGCAGCCGTTCGCGCCATGGTGCGCGACGAGATCATGCCGGTCGAAGAGGAATACGAGGCCGAAGTCGGCCGCGACGGGGACCGTTTCAAGCCGACCGCCCGCATGGTCGAGATCCTCGAATCGCTCAAGGCGAAGGCGCGCGGCAAGGGCCTCTGGAATTTCTGGCTGACCGACTCAGACAAGGGCTACGGCCTCACTACGGTCGAATACGCCTATCTGGCCGAGGAGATGGGCTGGTCGCTGCTGGCCTCCGAAGCGTTCAACTGCTCGGCCCCCGACACCGGCAACATGGAGGTGCTCGAGCGGTTCGGCTCGCCCGAGCAGAAGGCGCGGTGGCTGCCCGATCTTCTGGAGGGCCGCGCCCGTTCGGCCTATCTCATGACCGAGCCCGGCGTCGCCTCGTCCGACGCCACCAATATCGCCATGGACGCGCGGCTCGACGGGGACGAATGGGTTCTGAACGGCGAGAAATGGTGGTCGTCCGGGGCCGGCGATCCGCGCTGCTCGCTCTACATCACCATGACGCTGACCGACCCCGCGGCGGGGCCGCACGCGCGCCACTCGATGTTCGTCGTGCCGGCCGGGACGAAGGGGATCGAGGTTCTCCGCGCGCTGAAGGTCTACGGCGCCGACGACGCGCCGCACGGCCACATGCATATCCGGTTCACCGACGTGCGCGTGCCGAAGGACGCGATCATACTTGGGCGCGGTCGCGGCTTCGAGATTGCGCAGGGCCGGCTCGGGCCGGGGCGCATCCATCATTGCATGCGGGCGATCGGGCAGGCGGAGCGAGCGCTCGAAGCCATGTGCCGGCGCGCGGCGAACCGCACAGCTTTCGGTCAGAAGCTTGCCCGCCTCGGCGCCAATCCCGACATCATCGCCGAGTGCCGGATGAGCATCGAGATGGCGCGGCTGCTCTGCCTGAAGGCCGCCTGGGCGATGGACACACAGGGCGTGCGCGCCGCCGCGCCCCTTATCTCGCAGATCAAGGTGATCGCCCCGCGCGTCGCCCTCGAGGTGATCGACCAAGCCGTGCAGTTGCACGGCGGCGCCGGCGTCAGCCAGGACTTTCCGCTGGCGCGGATGTGGACGCAGGTCCGCACGCTCCGCCTTGCCGACGGGCCGGACGCAGTGCATCGCCGAGTGATCGCCAAGGCCGAGATGAAGCGCTACACCAACGAGGCGGACGGCCGATGAGCGGGACCTTTCCGGACGACATGAAAGCTTTCGACGCCTGGGCGAGCGCCGAGGTCGAAGGCTTCCGTGGGCCGAGCGTCGCCAAGAAATTTGCGACCGGCCAGTCCAATCCGACCTACCTGATCGAGACTCCCGGAGGGCGGTACGTGCTCAGGCGCAAGCCTCCGGGGAAGCTCCTGAAGAGCGCGCACATGATCGAGCGCGAGTTCCGCGTTCTGCGGGCGCTCGAGGGCACAGGCTTTCCTGCGCCGCGAGCGCTTTCACTGTGCGAGGACGACAGCGTCATCGGCACAGCCTTCTATCTGATGGCCCATGTCGATGGCCGCATCTTTTGGAACCCGGCGCTGCCGGACCTTCAGCGCGACCAGCGAGCGCCGATCTTCGACGCCATGAACGACGGGCTCGCCAAGCTGCACGCGATCGACGTCGCGGCGGTCGGGCTCTCGGATTTCGGCAGGCCGGGCTCCTATTTCGCCCGGCAATTGCAGCGCTGGACCGAGCAGTATCGGGCGAGCGAAACGGATCGAATTGAGGAGATGGAGCGGCTCATCGCTTGGCTCGGACCGAACGTTCCGGCCGACGACGGCCGGGTTTCCCTGGTCCATGGGGACTGGCGGATCGACAACATGATCTTCGAAGCTTATTCGCCAAAGCTCCTGGCCGTGCTCGACTGGGAGCTTTCGACGCTCGGACACCCTTTTTCGGACCTCGCCTATCAGTGCATGTACTGGCGAATGCCCAATGCGTGGAACGGTCTTTGCGGCGTCGATCGTAAAGCGGCGGGGATTCCGACCGAGGCGGAATATGTCGAAGCTTATTGCCGCCGGGCGGGTCTCGACCGCATCCCCGACTGGACCTTCCTCATCGCCTTCAGCTTTTTCCGCATCGCCGCCATCGCCCAGGGCGTCTACAAGCGCTCGCTCGACGGCAACGCCTCCAATCCGGAGCGGGCCCGGCAATACGGGAAAAGCGTGCCAACGATGGCGCAACTCGCGATGGACGAGGTGGAGGGGCGGACGTAATCCCCTTCCGCCTTTCGCCGCCTGCGCATCGGCCATTCGCATCGGTACGCATCGGCCAGGGCTCCGAATCCGGGTTAATTTGACTTAACCAGGTTGGATCATGAGGATTTCGGCGAGCCGGTTGACGTCCCAGCTGGCTATTTTTCTTCGGAGCTTGAGGCTCTTGGGTCTTGGCGGCTTGGTTGGCCGTCGGCAGGGTTTGACGGGAAGGTTCGGCGGGTCGCTGAAAGGCGGCGCGGTTTTGAGCTTGTTGAAGGCGAACTTGCGCACGAGCGCCATGTTTTGCGCGCCATAGCCCTCGGCTGGTTGCCTTTGACGGCGGGCAGATAGTCGGCTCCGGCGTCGCGGATGGATTGGGCGATGTGAGGATTGCAGGCGATGGCGTCGATGGTGACCACGGCGCCTTCGAGGCTGCGGCCGGCGGCGAGTTTCTCGAGCAGCAGAGGGAT